>CAJJAX010000029.1 GCA_905182155.1 uncultured Pseudomonadales bacterium | reverse complement strand
AACCGGAATGGGCTCCTTGACCGGATCGACATGGGCAAAGGTCTTCGAGAGCAATTCAACGATACCAGGGTAGCCGGGACTGCAAGATACTCCTTCACCGAGGTGATCCAGCTTCAGCAGCACATGGTCACCGTTCTCACCGGCGCCGCCGACGGCACGCTCAAGGAGGTGGTCGTGCGCGAGGACGACATCGCGACCGGCCAAATCCTTGACGTTCGGTGCGTAACGCTCCATAAACCGCTCGCCATCCTTATTGACTAGGTAGCCGCCTTCTCCGCGACAGCCTTCGGTCACTAAAGTGCCAGCCGCCATGCAATGCCCGTAGGATGGAACTGCCACATTTCCATGTCCTGTGCTGGAAAGCCAGCTCTTAGGGCCATTGCCAAACCATCTCCAGTATTAATTAGAGCATTTGTAGTTGATGCATAAATCCTACCCGCACCACCAGTAGCCATAACAGTTGCTTGTGATTTTAAATATGCAAGTTCTCCGGTCTCTATACAGATAGCGATGACGCCAACTACCGCGCCGTCTTGATTTTTGACCAGATCGGTAGCGTACCACTCATTGAGAAACACAGTCTCGCTCTTGATATTGTTCTGGTAAAGGGTATGCAGTAGCGCGTGACCGGTTCGGTCGGCTGCCGCGCAGGTTCTCGCCGCCTGTCCACCGGCACCAAAGTCTTTAGACTGACCGCCGAAGGGACGCTGATAAATCCGCCCTTCTTCGGTGCGCGAAAACGGCAACACCGCAAGTGCTCAAGCTCGAAAACCGCCTTGGGGGCAACGCGGGCACAGGTATTCCATGGCATCCGTGATCACCTAAGCCAGTCAGACCCTTTGACCGTGTCATACATATGCCAGCGCCAGTCATCGTCAGGATCCTCGCTCGCAATCGCGCAGGTGATACCACCCTGGGCCGATACGGTATGCGATCGCGTGGGAAATACCTTAGACACCACGGCGGTCTTATGGCCAGATTGCGCAAGCTGGAGCGCCGTGCGCAGGCCTGAACCGCCGCCGCCCACGATAATCGCGTCAAATTCCAGTGTTGATAGCTTAGACATTGTTAATTACCCCACAAAATTTTTATACCCCAAAGCAAGTAGGCCATGATCGCGAGCAGGCAGACCGATTGATAAATCGATCGCAAGCGGTCGCCTTTCGGGCCCATGGTGCGGCCTCTTAAATAATCCGTGCCGACCGTCCACATTCCGATCCACGCGTGTGCACAGGTCGCGATCAACGTCACTAAGGTTGCCAGTTGCATCCAAGTTGTACTGAAGAGTGCGGCCCAAACCTCAAACGATATCTGCTCGGAAAAAAGGATGAACCCCAGTAAATACACCGTATAAACGCCCATAACAACGGACGAACCCCGTTGGATGTACCAGTCACTGACACCATTTCTGGATAGGCCTGTTACTTGTGTCACCATATTCTTTCTCCTGCTCTCTGCTACGCGCGGCGACGGTCATTAGATGACCAACCCCTTAGATAATCCAAAGTGTTGCCAAGGCGATCAAAATGGCGGAAACGGTTAGGGTGATGTAGGCCGCCCGAGTCCCCGAGGCTAAACTCTCTGCGTCACTGCCATCCATAACCAAGTGCTTGATGCCCGCAACGAAATGATAAGCCAAAGCGGCGAGTACCACCCAAGCGACCGCCTTGCCAAGCGGCGTTGACAAACTTGCCTGAAGCGCCCCGAACCCAGCGGGCGATGCCAGCGACAGCTCAAGCCCATAAAGCAAAAATCCTAGCCCGATGAACAAGACAACCCCCGCGATTCGATGTGAGATCGACGCGAGCGCGATGATGGGCCAACGAAACTGAAGCAGATCGCCGATGCCAACGTTGATGGGTCTTTTATCTCGTTTCATGGCTTTGTCTCTCCAATCTTTATGTACGCAACCGCCTTTATGTGCGCAACCGCCTTTATTGACGCAACCGCACCGGCGCATTCGTGTGAACAATCCTCTGATTCTGCCAAGGAAAGCGCCGATCAAACAGTATTATTGACCAGGTTGATGGCAAGACAGACGTGAAATCAGTAGACCCGATGGTTTATTCCCAAGCTTTGTTGCTGCTTGCAGAAACGCCGCAATCATAGTGCTTGGCAGACCAAAAGACAATCCGCGCTGGCGGAACCCAAAGTTCGCCAAGCCTTTACATCAGACAGGCATTTTGATTACATGGAACCCCCGTTTCGCCCAAGACTGAATCGTTCAGATTCCGCATAAACAGGCGCAGATCAAGCTGGAATGAGCAACCTATGAAACACACAGTTCAAATAATTATTGACGGCAAAACCACTGACCTGCCCGTTCTGGAAGCCACGGCGGGCCTCGATGTTGTTGATGTCCGAAGCCTGATCAGTCAAGGCGTTTATACCTATGACCCAGGATTTTTGTCGACCGCTGCCTGCGATTCCTCGATCACCTATATCGACGGGGATGCCGGTGTACTGACCTACTGCGGCTACCCCATCGAGCAACTTGCAGCGCATTCCGAGCATCTCGAAGTGTGCTATCTACTGCTGCACAGCGAGTTGCCGACCGCAGATCAATTACGACAATTCAAATCCGACATTGCGGACCGCATGCCGATCGATCCACAGTTTGCTCAAATCTTTAACGGGTTTACGCAAACCTCTCACCCAATGTCGATGCTTTGCGCGGCGGTTGCCGGTCTTGCGTCCCTATTTCACGAGGGACTCGACATTTATGATGCGGACCATCGCCTGGAATCCGCGATGCAACTGATCGCTAAGATTCCGACGCTTGCTGCCATGAGTTACCGAAAATCAATCGGGGCGAGCTTCGTTGCCCCGGACCCCGCATTGGGTTATGCCGAAAACTTTTTGAATATGTGCTTTGGCGAAACCGGTAAAGCAAGCCACGTGAGCCCAACCCTTGCCCAAGCCCTGGATAAAATCCTAATCTTACATGCAGACCATGAACAAAATGCCTCAACGTCAACCGTTCGACTGGCAGGCTCGACCGAGGCCAACCCCTACGCGGCCATTGCTGCCGGGATCGCAGCGCTTTGGGGACCGTCGCATGGCGGCGCCAACGAGGCTGTTTTGGACATGCTCAAGGAGATCGGCGACATCGAAAACGTCACGGAATATGTCAACAAAGCTAAAGATAAAAATGATCCCTTTAGACTTATGGGTTTTGGACATAGAGTTTATAAAAATTTTGATCCCCGGGCTAAGATTATTAAAAAAGCAGCTGATGAAGTTTTAGCTGAAATGGGAATCAATGACCCTATTTTAGATAGTTGCCAGCGCCCTTGAAAAAATTGCCCGGGAAGAGGCCTACTTTATCGATCGTAAGCTCTACCCGAACATCGACTTTTACTCGGGCATTACCCTTAAAGCGATGGGCATCCCAACCCCAATGTACACAGCACTGTTCGCGCTCGGAAGGATGCCTGGTTGGATCGCTCATTGGTCCGAGATGCTCAGCTCGCCCTTTAAAATCGGCCGACCCAGACAGCTCTATCTGGGCCCGGTTCAACGGGACTATCTTCCCATGGACCAGCGCTAACACCGGATTCACTCACCCTTTGCACCCCTGTACTCAAACTGATTAAAAAGGATTAACCGTGACTCTAACTGCTGTAATCGAAACCAACAAAGGCACCATCAATATCGAACTATTTGCTGATCAAACACCGATCACGTGTGCTAATTTTGTGAACTTGATTCAAAAGGGTTATTACGATGGGCTCAGTTTCCACCGGGTAATCGGTGACTTCATGGTTCAGGGCGGGTGTCCGCAGGGCACCGGTACGGGCGGTCCTGGATATCGTTTCGAAGATGAATTTTCGAGCGATCTAAAACATGATCGACCCGGCATCTTGTCAATGGCCAATGCAGGTCCTGGCACCAACGGCAGTCAGATCTTTATTACCCATGGGCCGACCCCACATCTCGACGGCAAACACACCGTTTTCGGCGCCGTCAAAAGTGACGAGGATCAAGCCGTTGTAAATGACATTCGTCAGGGCGACACGATGATCAAGGTTCACATCGATGGGGATACCGAGGCGCTTATGGCCGACCAACAAGCGAATCTGGATCAGTGGAATGCTGCCCTGTCGGATGCCTTCCCAGACCTATAATGCCGGTTAAGCCTGCGACCATCACCGCCAACCGGCGTGGCTCATGAACGGCGTCATTCTTGATGCCGAAAGCCTTGGTCCAGGCGTTAATCTCGGCCCCATCACGGATCAGCTCGATCACTGGTCAACCTTCACCCACACCCTGAAGGATGAGATTTTAGACCGGGTCGGGCGGGCGGATGTCGTGCTCACCAATAAAGTTGCGCTCACCCGGGACCTTATTGATCATGCCAAGCATTTAAAGCACATTAGCGTGATGGCGACAGGGACCAACAATATTGATCTCGCGGCCGCAACCGAGAAGGGGATTAGCGTGTCCAATGCGGTCGGCTACGCAACACCATCGGTCTCTCAACACACCCTGACCCTGCTGCTTAATTTAGTCACGCAAATGCCCCGCTATTTACAAGACACCCAAGCCGGGCAATGGCAAACAAGTCGGGTCTTCTGCCGTCTTGACCACCCGATTGTCGAGCTTTCAGGCAAAACGCTCGGCATTATTGGCCTGGGTGAGCTGGGCCAAGCGGTAGGCAAACTGGCACAAGCCTTCGGTATGACGGTCATCGCCGCAAGCGCCCAGGCGACGGCCGTATCCAAGCCAGGTCCGTCAAACGTTCAACGATGCGATCTCACAGCGTTACTGATGCGCGCCGATGTGGTTTCACTGCATTGCCCGCTCACGGCCGACAATGAAAACCTCATTAATGCCGCGAGTTTTGAAGCAATGAAACCGACCGCCTTTTTAATCAATACGGCCCGCGGTGGACTGGTGGACAGCCAGGCCTTGCTCACAGCATTAGATGCGGGCCAAATTGCGGGTGCTGCCATTGATGTTTTAGCGAGCGAGCCACCTTCATCCCAGGAGGTACTGCTTCGCGTTCATCGCCCAAACCTGTTGATCACACCGCACAATGCTTGGGGTGCAATCGAGTCAAGGCAACGGTTAATTCAGCAGATGGCTGAGAATATTCAAGGCTTTTGCACGAATAGGCCGGTCCGCCAGATCAACGCAGCAATGCCTTTGAAGCCCTTATAAGACCCGCCGATGTCAGCGGATACATCTCACCCGCCATCGCGCTTTGAATCACCTCGAGGCTCGGCCACTGATACCACATCTGCTCTGGCACTGGGTTCAACCAAGCGACATGCCGACATCGATCGTGTAGCCGAGCCAACCATTCAAGTCCAGTCGCGGCATTGTAATGATGCAGACTGCCACCTACCTCTAACAGCTCGGGGAGGCCAACTTGCCCATCGCCCACAATGATAATGCGAGTGCCTGAGTCTAAACGGCTTAAAAATGTTGTCGTCGATAGACTCGGCTGAAAAACCCCCATCGTCAAACGGCGCCAACGTTTCGTAAAGACAATTGTGAAACCGATAACAGCTCAGTGATTTCAATTCACTTTTCACGGCCGAAAAGAGTTGGTAACAAATTTCCGCATGGGCATCCATCGAACCACCGCTGTCCAACAAAAGGACCAGCTTTAATCCGTTGTGACGCTCTGGCCGCATTCTAATATCCAAAAAGCCACCGCCTGCGGCTGTTTGGCGAATGGTCTCGGACAAATCCAATTCCTGGATCTGCGATTGACGCACCCATGCTCGCAAATGCCGCAGCGCCAAGCGAAGGCTCCTGACCCCAAGAATCGCATCGTCATCTAAGGCTTGATCGGCCCGCATCTCCCAGACCTTTCTGGCGGTGCCAAAGCGTAGCGCCGCTTTGTGATGACGCGCCCCGATAGCCTCTGGTGCATCCGCCGTCACCCCTCGTCCCGTATCTTGGGATTGACCGGTGCCTTGCTGGCCCCCATCCCCTTCCTGCCCAGGCTCTCCAGACGCTGATTCTCCCGCTTCACCCTCACCGTGCTCTTCACCTTGGCCTTCACCGTCACCGTGATCTGCAGTCTCAGCAGCGGCGGATGCCGCGCCATCGGCCTCTGGGCTCTCCCGGGCGACCGGATCCAAACCCTTCGCGTCCTGATCCTCAGTTGAGACGCTTGAGCGCCCTTCCCTCGTCAATCCTGCAACCTGACCCGGCTCGGAAAGCATCCTTTGCGGTACTGTTTTTTCAGGGTCTTTTGAATCCGAAGTCGTCGCAACCAGATCTCTCAGCAATCGTCGCAGCCTGTGCTCATCAAGCGCCAACGCTTCACGGCTTGAAAAAACCTCTGTGATGGCAGCAACAAAAACGGGATCCGTTAAATTCAACCCGGCAGCCCCAGTACCGTCAATAAAGACCTTGAAGGCTTGATCAAACCGATCGAAATACCGCTCGTCTTTGACCAGGCACAGCCGACACAAGTGGTAAAACTGATGAGTATTTGAAAAAAACGATACCCGCATTCAGAGCCGATAACAGATCCAGCCACTCACCAGTGGAAACGGGTAAACGGTGGCGCCTTAAAACGCTGAACAAAGACAGCAACATATTAGATCCACTTTCGCAGCAACACCGCTTTAATTAAACCGGATGGAACCCTTAAAACGATGGTTTAAGCCCAGTTTTAGCGCACCAAGATAAGTCTATCAGAGACTTTCATAACGAATGCTATACTCCGATGATGGAAAACCCAGCCCGCTATGATTTAAACGGTATTTCAAGCAGCGCAAGTGCTGCCTTGGCCGCTTACACCCGCGCTTTGGGCCAGCCCGTTTCCGAGGAAGCGCTTTATTCAGGCCTCCCAAAGCCGAATTCGAGCACTGACCACCTGACACTCGCCGCCAGAGCTGCAAAACGAGCCGGTTTTGAACCTTTGATTATGACCCAGAAACTTGAGGCGCTCACTAATCAAGATTGCCCTTGTCTCTTAGCGCTCGACGACAATCGAGCGCTTCTGATCACAGCGGTCACTGATGACGCACTCATGGTTCCCAGTGGTCCGCAGGCACAACCCGCATCGATCGAGAAGTCGCTGATACAAGACCACTACACCGGCGACTTATTAACGCTCAGAGCCAGAGTACCCAGTGATTCTGCTCAGGAGCGATTGACTAGCCACTGGTTTTGGTCGGTCATACGACAGTCTCGCCACCTTTACTCAGAGGTCTTCGTGGCCTCGCTACTCGTTAACGTGTTTGCGCTCGCCACCCCCTTGTTCGTGATGAACGTCTACGACCGTGTGGTGCCCAATCAGGCAACCAACACGCTCTGGGTCCTCGCATCCGGCGTCGCTTTGGTTTTTATTTTCGACTTTGTCATGAAATCGCTACGAGGCTATTTTCTCGATATCGCAGGCAAACGATCTGACCTCTTATTATCCTCGGAGACCTTCGAGCAGGTGCTCAACATGAAGATGCAGGAGCACCCTAAACGCGTCGGTAGTTTTGCAAATCAGCTCCAAGAATTTGATCAGTTCAGGGAGTTTTTTACCTCGACCACGTTGCTTACGCTGATTGATCTACCTTTCGTTCTGCTTTTTATCGGGCTGATTTTCGGGATTGCCGGCCCGATCGGTCTCATCCCGCTTTTGGTGATACCCATCGTCTTGGCGATCAGCTACACGGCTCAAAGACAACTTCGCCCCATTATCCAAGACATCTTTGCAGAATCATCCCGGAAAACGGCCATGCTGGTCGAGACCCTGCAGTCGTTAGAAGTCATCAAAGCCCTTCAAGCAGAAAGTACGATGCAAGCCCGTTGGGAGCAATTGCAAGACCAACTGGCCAACCTCGGACTAAAATCAAGACTCGGGTCGTTGATGACCCTGAACCTAATCCAGCTAATCGGTCAAACCACCACCATTGTTTTAGTCATCGCCGGGGTCTACGCCATCAAAGCCGGCGACCTAAGCATTGGCGGGCTGATTGCCTGTACCATTTTAACCGGACGCGCGCTCGCCCCAATGACCCAGATCGCAACGATCATGACCCGCTACCAACATGCGCTCGCAGCCTACGGCACCATTGACCGCCTGATGAATTTGCCGGGCGAACGCGACTTTAAGCATCAGTTCCTGCATCGAGCGACTCTGAAACCGGCGATCGAATTTAGATCCGTAAGTTTTACCTATCCGGGCCAGGCCGTGCCGGCACTGAATTCAGTCAGCTTTAACATTCACCCGGGCGAGAAGGTTGCAATCATTGGCCCAACCGGTTCAGGGAAAAGCACAATTGAACGACTTATTTCTAAACTTTACCTGCCAACCGACGGCAGCCTATTAATTGATAACACTGATATTCACCAACTTGATCCAGCCGATTTACGGCGACAAATCAGCTATCTTCCCCAGGAATCGACGCTTTTAGCCGGATCGGTTCGGGACAATATCCGCTTAGGTTTGGCCAATGCCACCGACGAGCAGATTCTGAACGCCGCCAACTTCGGCGGGATTCGGAGCTACTTTGATCAGCATCCAGAAGGGTTTGATTTTCAAGTTGGCGAGCGCGGCGTCTTTCTATCGGGCGGTCAACGTCAAGGGATTACCATCGCACGCGCCCTCATTAACCAAGCGCCTCTGATGTTACTGGATGAGCCCACAAACGCTATGGACCGCCAGGCAGAGCAAGATTTTATTCGGCAATTGCACCAATATTGCGAGAACCGAACCTTGGTTTTGATCACGCACCGGATGAACCTTTTAGAACTGGTCGACCGAGTCATCGTCATGCGAGGTGGCGCAGTCATGGCTGATGGCAGCAAAGACGCCATACTAAGTCAATTAGCGCAGAACAGCGGGCAGCAGCAATGACGTCCAGACCAATTGATAATGCTGCCCGATTCGCGGCGCTCACTCAGACCCAACCGCTCAGTCATTTAGCGCTTTGGATCACGGCCGGGTTTGTCCTGACCGCGATTGTCTGGGCGAACTTTGCCGCCCTTGAGGAAATCACTCGAGCCGATGGTCGAATCGTTGCGTCCAGTCAAACCCAAGTGGTTCAAAATTTGGAAGGCGGCATTTTAAGTGCCATGCTTGTCCAAGAGGGCGATCGCGTCGAAAAGGGTCAAGTACTCCTTCAAATCGACAATACCCGATTCGCCTCCTCTTTTAATGAAAGCCAATCCGCCATCACAACGCTTACGTTCCGAATGCTTAGAATTGAATCCGAGATCTCGGGTGAGGCTATGCGCGCACCAGAGCGCCTCACACCCGCCGAGCAGCAATCCTTCGATGATGAAGCCCACTTATTTAAATCAAGGCAAGACGAACTCAAGAGCAACTTGTCCATCCTTGAGCAACAAAGGTCACAGCACAAACAGGCGAAAGAAGAGCTCCAACGAGAGCTGCAAAAACTTGCGCAAGCAGCGGACTATGCGCGCCAAGAACTGGAGATGACGGCCCCTCTGGTCGAGACGGGCGCAGTTTCACAAGTGGAACTGATTCGCCTAAAAGCCGCGGTCAATGAAGCAGAAGGCCGCCTTGCAGGGATTCAGTTGAAGCTGCCCGCTCAAGATTCGGTCATCACGGAGGCCACACAAAAAATACAAGAACGGCAACAACAATATCTCGCGGTGGCCCAGGAAGAACTCACGGCAACCCGCGCCGACCTTGAGCGTCTAAGCTATTCTAAGGTCGCGCTGCAAGACCGTGTGGCTCGAACGGAAGTTAGATCACCCGCCAACGGGATTGTGAACCAAATATTGATCACCACAGAACGCGCCGTCATTCAGCCCGGGATGGACCTTCTAGAAATTGTTCCGCTTGATGACACTCTACTGGTGAACGCCAAAGTTCGACCTGTGGATATTGCTTTTATTCGACCCGGTCAAAAAGCCACGGTAAAGATCACGGCCTATGACTTCGCCATCTATGGCGGACTCGACGCGACCCTTGAGCAGATTAGCGCCGATACCATCGTTGACGAGACAGGCGAATATTTTTTTCAAATAAGAGTCAGAACCGAGAAAAATTATTTGGGCTTGGATGACAACCCCCTACCCATTATGCCGGGCATGATCGCAACAGTTGATATCAGTACGGGCCAAAAAAGCGTCATGGACTATTTACTGAAGCCTTTAAAACGCGCCACTGCATCGGCTCTGACAGAGCGGTAAGGACGGACTTAAATACCTTTAAAATTGGGCGGCCGTTTCGCTTTAAAGGCTTGACGGCCCTCTTTGTAGTCTTCGCTATCAAAACAGCCATCAATCAGCACTTGGATTCGAGCCGGATCTTGGGACGATTCGGGTTTGAGCACTTCTCGAATGGCGCTCCGCGCCGCTTGAACCGTCAGCGGCGCATTCCCCACGACCTTTAATGCATAAGCGTGGACCGCATCCTTTAGTAGTTCAGCGGGTTCGACAATAAAATTAATCAACCCCATTTGAAGGGCTTCCTCGGCGCCAAAGTAGCGTGCCGAAATCATGATGTCGCGCGCATTGGCAGGACCAACCACATCAACTAATGCCTTCAAACCAGAAAGCTCATAGCCCAATCCTAACCGTGCCGCAGGAATACCGAAGGTCGAGGCAGGTGTCGCGAACCGCACATCCGCATTGAGCGCCGTCGCAAGACCGCCGCCAATACAAAAACCCTCAATCATGGCAATCATGGGTTTATCGATTCTTGCGAGCCATCGGTTTGCATTCGCGGCAACCACCCCATAGCTTTCGCGCTGTGCCGCGCTGCCGCGCTTTTCATCAAACTCAGAAATATCTGCACCAGAAACGAAGGCTCGACCACCGGCTCCGCGCATCACCACCACTCGAACGTTTTTATCATGGTGAAACACCTCGAGAATCTCGCCCAGAGCCGCCCACATTTCTAGCGAAATCGCATTGCGCTTCTCGGGTTGATTGAAGGTGACCCACCCAATACCGTCTTCGACATGAGCCAACATTTTTTTGGTCTTCAGTTCCATGGCAAAACTCCAAAATGCTTAAATACTCGAATCTTGGCATCAACAGACTTGGATAAAACCGTCAGAGACCGGTCGCTCGAGATACCCGTCAACAGTTTAGGACTAAACCGCCCCGGCGCGTTCTAACGCTTGAATTTCCAGATCACTTAACCCGAGCTCCGTATAAATTTCTTGATTATGTGCGCCCAGCGCAGGTGCGGCTCGGTCAAATTCAGTCACCGGCGCGTGATTGGACAGATTAATCGGACTGCGAATCAAGCCGATATCGCCCAAGGCGTCATGATGCGCGTTGGCGACCATCCCCAGGTGTTGTGCCTGAGGATCGTCGAAGGCTTCGGCAACCGAGTAAATCGGCCCGCAGGGACAGCCCACATCGTTCAGCTGCTCAACTAACTGTTGCATGGTCAGGGCTCGAGTGCATTCGTTGATGGTCGCATTCAGGGCATCACGGTGTTTCAGGCGCCCGGCGCCACTTTCAAATCTTGCATCCGCGGCCAATTGGGGCACGGACAAAACCTCACAAAATGCGCGGAACATCTTTGTGGTGCTGGCTGCGATATTCACGAAACCATCGGCCGCCTCAAAGACCCCCATTGGCGAAAAAGTAGGATGATGATTACCCACCCTGCCTGGGCTTTCCCCGGACATCGTGTAACGCGCGGCTTGAAAATCAAGCTTGCTCAGCATCGCTTCCAGCAAACTGGTATGGACCCACTGACCAACGCCCGTTTTTGACCGCTCAATCAATGCTAAGAGAATACCTTGACCCAAGAACATTCCCGCAGACGTATCACTGATGGCTATCCCAACGCGCATGGGCGGCCCTGACAGCTCGCCCGTCAAACTCATCAACCCGCTGGTGCCTTGGACAATTTGATCAACGCCAGGCCGATCACGATAAGGCCCATCTTGGCCAAAGCCACTGATGCTGGCATAAATCAAACTTGGATGCGTCTGCCTCAAAGTCTCATAGTCAATCTTCAATCGATATTTAACCTCCGCCCGAAAGTTCTCAACGAGAATATCGGCGGTCGCCAAGAGCTTTAGAAACAGACCGTAGCCGACTTCCGTTTTCAGGTTCAACGATAATGATCGTTTGTTTCGATGAAGATTCTGGGCATCCGAGCCTGCGCGGTGACCCGTGACATCTTGGGCCTGGGTGCTGGACGGCGGCTCTAACCGGATCACGTCAGCCCCCCAATCCGCCAACAAACGAACCGCGACTGGACCGGCTCGTGCCAAGGTTAAATCAAGCACCCGCAAACCGGATAATGGCTTAGAAACCACCCGTTAGTTGGTCTCGAGCGCCACTCGCAGCGCGCGTGATATCTCCGAGAGTTTTCGCTGCAACCGCTGCGTGTTGATCGGCCCCATTCTTACAACCTGTTTTTGGGCGGGACTCAGTCGCTCGAGCGCTTCATCTTCGTATTCATACATCACAACGGGCCGAGTCAAACGCACTTCACCCGCGATAACGGGCACTTCCAACAACCGACCGATGGCGGCAAACAAAGTATCGTTCATACTGCCATTGGGCAAACCAAGCTCAGAGTAGGCCTGATCGAGCAAAGGCAAGACTAATCGATACAACGCTGCCGTGCCTTCGCTGTCGAGTGATTCAAAAATATTGACAAACAAATCGTAGCGATCGTAGCTTTTTGGATCGATGGCGTAGGTTTCATCATCTAACTGAAACACTAAAAACTTGCCGCTCGGCGCTAAAATCTCAACAGGATTTCGAACGACGCGCCCTTCTGACACGCCATTCGTGAACCCAACAAATTTTCGAATCAGGTCATTCACCGCCACCCACTGATTCATGCCTTCGTGCCGGCTGAGACTCACCAAACCATCGCGAATTAAACCATCGCTATCATTGAGCAAGGGTAGAACAAACGCCGGCTCTATCGGTTCCGGCTCGGGTTCTGGCTCGGGCTCGGGTTCCAGCTCGGGTTCCGGCGTAATCGCGACCACCTCAACCACAGGCAGCGGCTCAGGAATCGGTAACGTGACGATTTGAGTGTTTTCAGGCGCCTGATCGTCTCCTTCGAACATTAAGGTCCCAGCGATCAGAATGACAAGCACCCCGGCGCCAATTGCCAAGAGCAATGGTTTGTTCGAAAACATAGGGTCTCCCTTTTATTGAACCTTGATTGTTGCCTTATTCCTTAGAAAAAAAAAGCGCCAATCGATATTTCCACGATACCTCCATGATCAGCTCATTTGCTGATGCAGCGCCTTGAAGATCAATGATCCAGCGCCCACGGCCGTCGTTGACCAAGAAATGATGCCATCCTCATGGCCTGCCATCGCGATGATGCCATCGGGTCCCAGTTCTCGAGCAAGCGATTTCAAGGTTTGCGCCATCAAAACCGTGCCATATGGGATCTCTGCACTGGTTTCAGGCAACCTTAATTGCTGACGAGCTTGCCAGATGGCAGGGCTGTGGACGTGGAACACAAATTGAACCCCGGGATCACTGTCGTAAATCGCGGCATGGGTTAAAGACTCCGAGGAGGGCTCTTTAACCCCCGATGCCGACAAGTGATTACGCGCAAGCGACCAATCATCAACCAAGGCGTAATCTGAATCCTCAAGGCACTTGAGTCCGCCGGTCTGAGTGGCGGTGATACTAAAAGCCGCACCAACTCGACAGCTCAAGTTACCAAACCCAAAGCCGTCATACCGGCCTGGCAACTGACCAATCAATTCGTAACGGACAAAAAGGTCTCGCCAGGCCTGCACTTCCCAAGGCACTTCAGGGACATTTTCACGTTTTTGAAATTCAAAGCTAAACTTAATGACCCCTTCTTGTTCAGCCATGTTCAGCCCCGCAAGCCGGCTCGGACAAAGCGTTTGGCATCAGAATGCCGCGCTCGGTAATAATGCCGGCAATTAAATCAGCCGGTGTCACATCAAACGCAGGATTAAACACGGGCACGTTATGCGGCGCGGTCCAAACCCCCTGAATTTGACGGACTTCATCGGCTGCGCGTTCTTCGATGATGATGTCCGCGCCCGTAGGCGTTGCAAGATCAACGGTCGACCAAGGACACGCGACATAAAACGGAATCCCGTAATGCTTGGCCAAGATCGCAACGCCCAGCGTGCCGATTTTATTCGCGGCATCACCATTCAACGCAACTCGGTCGGCACCCACCAGCACGAGGTCGACCAAGCCTTGTGACATGACATGAGCCGCCATACTGTCGGTAATCAGTCGACAAGGCACCCCATGGGCCATTAATTCATAGGCCGTTAACCGCGCGCCTTGCAGCACAGGACGGGTTTCATCCACCCAAACCTGAACCGGCAAACCATCAGCCTGAGCTTGATAGATGGGCGCCAACGCCGTGCCGTACTCGGAAACGGCCAGGGAGCCCGCATTACAATGGGTCAGCACGGATGGCCTATCTTTGATTAGCCCAGCGCCCGCAACACCGATCGCACGGCAAGCTGCCCGGTCGGCGTTAAACAAGGCGGTGGCTTGGGCGTATAACCGGTCTCGCCAACCTGTCTCACCCATCGCCGCAGACTGCGTTGCCGCAAACTGCAACATCTGCTCAACGGCCCAGGACAAATTCACCGCCGTTGGTCGGGCAGCAATCAGTGCGTGACCCCGAGCAACCAGCTCGGCCTGAATACTGGCTGCGTCATCAGGGCAATCCTCGAGTCCTAGCAGCAGCCCATAAGCGGCCGCAAGACCAATGGCAGGCGCGCCTCTTACCGCGAGGCTTTTTATCGCGGCGATAACCTCCGAAAGCTCGGTACAGGAGAGGTAGGCCACTGTTTCGGGCAACCCTCGTTGATCTAAAATTTTCAGCTCAGACCGAACCGTCGACACCAGGCTCCTGGGGAGTTCTACCGCATCCACCGCGACTATCCCGCTCGCAGAGCAGCAACCATTGCGGTCCGCGTGTCCTGGTCAACGAATCCAAAGGCACCGCTGGTCCGATCCATGAAGTCGCCATAACGCTGTTTTATCTCTGGCACGATGTCTGAAGGCGCCGCCATGATGCCCATGGTGTTGAGCATCTCGTCGCTGATTAGATTCGACATTTCAGCCCATTGCCCCTGTTTTGATAAGGCATTTAATTCAATTTGCAGGTCGCCCCAGCCATGAACCCCCAAGACCTGCTTGTATGCCGGCGTTGACCCATAAAATGAAATTCGATTCTTAGCCGCTAATTTTTCAGCCTCAAAGGTCGCCTCATCGTTTCCGGAAACCATAAAGGGCGTATAGCTGATTTCGAAATCCGCTCGAGATCGTCCTGATTTAGCAAGGCCTCGATCGATCGCCGGCAACGTGACGTCCCGGATATATTTTTCATTACTAAAGGGATGGATAATCAAACCATCGGCCACTTCCCCCGCGACTTCCGTCATAATCGGCCCAACCGCCGCCAACACAACCTTCGGCGCACCATACTCTGTATCTTCCGGCGTAAAAGCGGGTGTCATGAGCGTATGGTTATAATATTTGCCTTCAAATCGAAGCGGTTCGCCGTCATACCAATTGGCCCAAATTGCCCGCATGGCCTGAATCAGCTCTTTCATTTGCGCCGCTGGCGCACCCCAGGGCATTGAAAACCGCTTGGTGATGTGCGGCCTAATTTGAGACCCCAGACCTAAGGTAAACCGACCCTTCGAATAGGCATTCAGATCATGGGCCTGATTGGCAAGAATCATCGGCGACCGAGCAAAAGCAACCGCAATGCCCGTTCTAATTTCAATCGACTCACTGTGTTCCGCCGCGAGGAGCAACGGGAAGAACGGATCATGGTTCATTTCAGCGGTACCAACGCCGTCATAACCGTCGGCTTCGGCCGCCTGAACCGCTGCCGGCACCTTGCGCCAATTTTGAGTTAAATGGGTATCGACTTTCATTACCTTCTCCTATTGTTCTTTTGATTTTTGACTTTTTAAGTGCGCCTCTGGCGCGCCGCGCACCCGGATGATCGATCTTTGGAACGAATCTCGGACATCTGGCAGGGGTTCTTTGCATCACCCTGGCGTTGCAAAACCCTAGCCTTGCATCGATTGCCTCGCATCGATTGCTTAGAACCCTTCGCCTAGAATCCCTTGCCTGAACTCATCCGTTTTTGATGCCATTTTTGATGCCTTTTTTGATGCCTTTTTTGATGCCCAGGCTTGGCCTTTCCAAGGCGACAACCGTCTGAGGTCTCTGCGCCAGTGTAATTGTTTGATCCAAGCCAACGCAACGTTATCAAACCGAAGGCCTTCAATTCGCCAACGACTGCCTCAAGCAGCCCCCATGGGGCTAACCGTTGACCCCTCGGATTGCCAGCGCGAAGGCCTTATTACTTGGCACCAAGATAAGCCCTCTAAAACTAGCGCCTCAACCTGCGCGCCAAAGCAGGACTCGCCGCACTCAACAACGGCGCAACTGATCCACCGTCTTTATTGAGCCTGCGCGCCTGCCGCGCTCAATTCAGCGGCTTTTTCCTCTGGCGAGCCATCATTTAAAAATTGACCGCCACCGGTTTCAACGCCCGCCAAATATTTTTGTAACCCTGGGCCCCGAAGCATCGGTTGCAACCGAATATAGCATCGATAATCATGGTCGAGGGGTAACGATTTGGGCGCCTGGTGCACCGATAGAATGTAGGACTGAGGCGTGGGCCACAATTGATCTTGCATCTTAAGAACAGCCCGCAGCGCCATGGCCATGGCATCGAGCACTCGCTCGGGCATCAATGGCAGGCGTTGCCAAGGACCTTTTGGCACGATGAAGGTTTCGTAAGGCAGCTGTGCAAAATAAGGCACAAATGCGAGGCAGTCTTCGGTTTCGACTAAAATTCTACGGCCATCAGCTTGCTCAGACCGAATCATCGCCTCAAACAAATTATCCCCGTCTGTCTGTCGAAAACGTCCAACCGCCTGAATCTCTTGTTGAACGGTATGAAACACAAAAGGGGTCGCATAAATCTGGCAATGCGGATGCGGGTTTGACACCCCAACCACCTCGCCGTTGTTTTCAAAAATAAAAACATGCTCATAACCCGCGTCCCGCATCAACTGATCGGTTTGATCACGCCAACACCGAACAACGTCTTGGAACTGGCCTTTGGACAACCCACTCAGCCGACCGCCATGATCTGGGGTATAACATAACACCCGACACAAGCCATCAGCCCGGGCACTTTGGTAGATCCCCGCCGCGGGCATGGGTTCTGGTGCGGTCGAGTTAAAGGCCGGGTGGTCATTATCAAAGACGAAACAATCCGTGTAGTCGTCGTTCTTGATGCCCGATATCCGCGCGCCGCCAGGGCATAAATAACACCCTGGGTCGTAATGCTGTGAAACGGATGCCTCCCCGACCCGGCCACCAAGCCAGGGTCGACTGCCACGATGACTGGTGACAGTGACCCAACGTTCGAGCAAAGGGTGCCAGCGATTTTCCCAGGTCATGTGTGTCTATCCTTGGGTGCAAACTAGGCGTTATTCAAATCGCTCTGTTCAGATTGAAAATCACGATGCTGCATGAGGGCATAATGGTACGCCTCAATTAAGGCATTCCAACTGGCTTTGATGACATCGACATTCACACCCACTGTCCCAAAGGTCCCAGCCTCGAACGTGTGCTCGAGATGAACCCGGACTTTCGCTGCGGTTTCCTGCGTTGAGTTAATCACCCGAACCGTGTAATCGGTCAAATGCAGACCACTAATTTCCGGGAAACGTGCTTGCAAGGCTTGCCTTAATGCTTGGTTTAGAGCGTCCACCGGGCCATTGCCTTCAGCCGCACAGAGTATTTCCTCATCACCAATGCGCACTTTAACCGAGGCTTCAATCGCACCCGCAATCGTGACATCATTTTGGTCAGCCGCCGACTCGTTCGCCGGCGAATAAATACGATAATAAATCGGTTCAAAACAGGGGCTAAAATGGCCCAAATGACGACGGACCAACAAATCAAAACTGCCGTCTGCGTTCTCAAAGGAATACCCGGCATGTTCCTTGTCTTGGATATCCTCAAGAATTTTCGAAGCCGACGTCTTGCCTTCCAATTCTGGGTAACGGTTGGCCAATTTTGCCCGAACATTGGCGCCGCCCGACAACTCGCTGATCAATATTTTACGGCTATTGCCCACGCTATCTGGCGTGACATGCTCGTAGGTCTCAGGGTTTCGTTGAACCGCTGAAACATGCACGCCACCCTTATGAGCAAAGGCTGAACTGCCAACATAGGGCTGCCCAAGCGGCCCATCAAAGGCCAATGTTTCCCAAACTTTGCGGGACAACCGAGTCAAACCTTTAAGGCGCCCCTCAGGCAAGCAACGAAAGCCATATTTCAATTCTAGATTGGCAATAATGGTTGTTAAATCAACGTTGCCACAGCGTTCACCAATGCCGTTTATGGTGCCTTGCACCTGGCAGACACCGGTTTCGACCGCTCGAAGGGTATTGGCGACGGCTAAGCCGCCATCATTGTGGACATGAATCCCCAATTGAATTTGAGGAAGATGGCCTTGGGCGGCTTTAATCGCAGTTTCGATTTCGTGGGGCAACGCGCCACCATTGGTGTCGCATAAAATTACCCGATCTGCATCGCCGGCAAGGGCGGATTCAAGGGTTGCAAGCGCATAGCCAGGGTCACTCTTAAAGCCGTCGAAAAAATGTTCGGCGTCATAAAAAACAGGTTTTTGGGTCGTTTGCTTTAAGTAAGCCACAGAGCCTTCGATCATCTCAAGATTCCGCTCGGCGCTTATTCGTAGCGCCTGCTCGACATGTAAATCCCAGGACTTCCCGAAAATACAGGTCACGTCGGCTTCGAGCAGGAGCCTAACCTGCGGATCTTTCTCTACAGGCGTATTTGCGCGGCGGGTAGATCCAAATGCTGCGAGTTTCGCATGCTTTAGATCCAGCTTCTTTGCCTCTTGGAAAAACTCCACGTCCTTCGGATTCGATCCCGGCCAACCGCCTTCAATGTAATCCACGCCGAATTCATCCAGGCGTTTTGCAATTCTCAGCTTATCTAGGCCGGAAAGTTGAAATCCTTCGCCCTGCGTCCCATCGCGCAATGTAGTGTCGTAAATCGTAACGGTTTTCATATAGTACTCATCCCGATTGATCCGAATAATGCAATCTGGCGGCCACGGCCTGAATCGCCTCATGGGCAACCAACAATTCATCCAACGGATCATACCGCCCGGTTAAAAATGCTTCTCGCGAACTGTCTTTCATCGTGAACGAAAACCGTTCATTGGCGAAGGTGAGGGTTTGTGCCTGAAGGTCAATCAAGAACTCTGCATCGGGATGATGACCCACGAGGGACGCCAGCGCTTTTCGTTGCGCTTTATCCATCACCAAACAAGGCATGCCAAGGGTCGTACAGTTACCCTGAAAAATTTCCGCGAAACTTTCGGCAATGATCACCTCAAACCCAAATTTCTGCAGTGCTTGCGGTGCATGCTCACGACTCGACCCACAACCGAAATTCGCGTCCGAGATCATAACGCTGGCACCTTGATGGGCTGGCGCATCCAATATATGCCCCTTGGACACGTCTTGGGTATCAAACCGTTCATCATAAAACAGCGCAGGCCCTAGCTCGTCAAAGGTCACACATTTTAAAAACCGCGCGGGAATAATGCGGTCGGTATCAATGTCGTTACCCTGAACATAGATGCCCCGCCCACTTCTTTTGACGAGATCATTCATGATGTCTTCTCCAGCTGAAAGACTTCTCGCGCATCTGCCACCGCGCCTTGAATTGCCGCGGCTGCCACCATAATCGGGCTCATCAAAATAGTCCGACCGCTAGAGGAACCCTGTCGCCCCATAAAATTTCGATTTGAACTCGAGGCGCAAACTTCATCGCCCACTAACTTGTCAGCATTCATCGCCAAACACATGGAGCAGCCAGCCAAACGCCATTCAAAACCGGCATCTTTAAAGATATCAGCCAGCCCTTCTTCTTCAGGCGCTGCGCACCTAACAGAGCCCGGAACAGCGATGGCTCGCACGTCGGGCGCCACCTTATAACCTTGAATTGCTGCCGCGACCGCTTGAAAATCACTCAACCGACCATTGGTGCAGCTTCCAATAAACGCAACATCGACCTTGGTTCCTTTGATCGGTGCGTCCGCCTCTAGCTGCATATAGCGCAACGCATCGGTCATGAGCTCTTGATCTAAGCCCTCTGCTGCTGCCGGATCTGGAATGCGCTCACTAATGCCGAGCGCCTGACCCGGTGTCACGCCCCAGGTCACCGTCGGTTCAATGGCGCTGCCATCAATCACCACAACATCGTCATAGCTGGCATCTGGGTCACTGGCATAGCCCGCCCAACGAATCACGGCTTGCTCGAAACCTGCGCCGCTTGGCACCCGTTCCCGGCCCTTTAAATACTCAAAAGTCGTTTGGTCCGGATTGATATAACCGCAACGAGCGCCGCCCTCAATACTCATATTGCAGACCGTCATTCGCTCTTCCATGGTCATGACATCAATGACATCGCCAGCATATTCATAGGCATAGCCGACGCCGCCATTAACGCCAAGTATCCGGATGATATGCAGCGTCACATCTTTTGCCGTCACGCCAGGGGCAAGCTGCCCGGTTACTTCAATTCGGCGGACTTTCAGCGGGTCCATGGCCAAGGTTTGGCTCGCCAGCACGTCTCGGACCTGACTGGTACCGATGCCGAGCGCAATGCACCCGAAAGCGCCGTGGGTTGAGGTATGGCTATCGCCGCAGCAAATGGTGATACCGGGCTGGGTCAAACCCAACTCCGGGCCCACGACATGAACAATCCCTTGGCTGCCTGAATTGGGCTGAAAGAACTCAATGCCATGCATTTCAGTCGCATCGCTCAGCACCGCCATCATCCGCTCCGCCATCGGATCACTGAAGGGCCGACGCTGATCATCCGTTGGAATAATATGATCTACCGTTGCAAAGGTTCTGCCTGGATGGAACACGTGACGTCCTTCTGCTTTGAGCATGCCAAAGGCCTGGGGACTGGTCACTTCATGAATCAGATGCAAGCCCATGAAGACCTGAAACTGACCATTCTCTAATGGTCCAACCAGATGATCGGCCCACACTTTCTGATATAAATTTTTTGCCACGTTTTATTGACCTTTCCGGCGAAAAACGGGAGTTTAACAGATCTGTCTGCTTGCAGTAACGGGTGCGGGCAGCAAAGTCAGGAGACAACCAGTGACCCAGTTTAAGCAACGTCTCGAACCGAAGGTGATACTTGGACAGTTAACGCTGAAGGCCTTCACCGACACGGATCGGGAAAGGCTCTTTCAAGCCGTGCGAGCCTCAAGCACTGAATTAAGACCCTTTTTACCTTGGTGCCACCCAAAATACTCGCGCCGCGATGCCCTAACCTGGATCCAATTCGCTCAAGCGACCTGGCGGAGCCGAACCCAGTACGCCTTTTTAATTGAAGAACGCGCCACCGGCGCGCTCATCGGCAGCGTTGGCCTTGATTCACCAACCCACGACGGCGCCGCCAACCTAGGCTATTGGATTAGGTCCGACTGCACTGGACGCGGGTACGCAAGCCAGGCGGCGCGCGCGCTCGCAACCCTGGGTCTTCAACAACTCGAACTCAAACAAGTACTGATAAAAATGTCGACTCATAATACCGCCAGTCGCCAAGTTGCGATCAAAACCGGCGCGCAATTCTTGCGCGAAGAAAAAGACGGTTTAACGCTCCATGATGCCAAACACGATGCCCTGGTTTATGCGCTGACGCGACCATCCATTGAATTGATGGCCTAACGCCTCGGTCATAACATAACACCTGAAGTCTTGAGGCCGTGCCTCGGCGCCAGGATGGTCAACGATTAGGCGCTCAGGGCGCCAGTACCTTCGCCCAGTTTGCGCAAGCCTTAGAGACTCATCCATAATGGCGATACTAGGCGTGGCGATCAGATCGTTGTATAACGATCTGATCGCAGCCCACATTCGCGCAGTCTGCAGACGCGGAGAATAACGAAGAGAGTGTCGTCGAATGATCATCACGCCGCGGCGGCAGCGACAGGATCTGCTCAGAAAATCAAAATGAAAATGTTAGAAAAAGGGAACACTATTATGACAACAGACGTCATCACCGACATGCAATTAAGACTTAAGTCGCAAAAGGCCGCGCAAATCGCCGGTGGTCACGTGAGTGCGGAACTCCGGATCGACCGACTAAAACGCTCCGTCTCCCCAACCCCCACCTAGACCATTCGACGCGATGCAATGCGACGCGATTTTGGTCACCGCAGCCTGGATCAGTCAAAAATGGCCGACATCGATGGCGCCATCAGTCCGCTTAAAAATGCCATCAAACAGGTCAACACTTGGATGAAGCCAGAAAAACGCGGCACCCTATTCCCACTGAATTTGCTTGGCGGCCGCTCTCGGATCGAGTTCCAACCGCTTGGGGTTGTCGGCTGCATTAGCCCTTGGAATTTTCCAGTACAACTCACTTTTGCGCCCCTGGCGGGTATTTTAGCCGCTGGCAATCGAACGATGATCAAACCTTCCGAATACTCCCCTGAGACGTCAGACTTAATGAAAAGCTTAATTGAAAGCAGCTTTGATCCAGACGAAATGGCGGTCTTTACGGGTGGTCCTGACGTTGGTCAAGCCTTCAGCGAGCTAGCGTTCGATCATCTGTTATTCACCGGTGCCACCAGTGTGGCCAAACACGTGATGCGATCCGCAGCTGAGAACTTGGTGCCGGTAACCCTAGAACTCGGTGGCAAATCACCGGTCATCATTGGTCGTTCTGCTGACATCAAATTGGCCGCTCGAAATGTGATGAATGGCAATACGATGAATGCCGGTCAAATTTGTCTTGCCCCAGACTATGTGATGGTGGCGGAAGAAGACCGTGACGAATTTGTCGAAGCCGCCCGAACGGCCGTCACCGAGATGTTCCCCACGCTCAAAGACAATGAAGACTACACCTCGATCATTAATGAACGTCACTACGACCGGCTCCAAAGTTACCTTACGGACGCCGAATCTAAAGGCGCCGAGATCGTTGCCATTAATCCTGCCAACGAGGATTTCAGCCAGCAAGAGCATCACCGCATTCCGCCAACCCTTGTGCTGAACCCCACCGACGACATGCTGTGTATGCAGGAAGAAATTTTCGGGCCATTGCTCCCAATAAAAACCTATCAAGACGTCAGTGAAACCATCGATTACGTGAATGATCACGACCGACCGCTTGGCCTGTATTACTTTGGGCATGATGAAAAAGAGACCCGGCAGGTCCTCGATGAGACCACCTCAGGTGGGGTGACGCTCAATGACGTCATTATGCATATCGCTCAGGAGGAATTACCGTTTGGCGGGGTCGGACCGAGCGGCATGGGGTCTTATCACGGCGTCGAAGGCTTCAAAACCTTTAGCCATGCCAAGGCGGTCTACAAACAAACCGCCAGCATTTCAAAATTAATGGCTAAAATGGGGCCGCCCTACAAGAAAAAACAAGCCGCTTCTTGATAACCCTCACCCCTGCTGCATGCTAAGCAAACGCAGCAGGGGTGCACTTTATCGACCGGTAAACTCTGGTTTACGTTTTTCTAAAAAGGCTTGAACCCCTTCTTTTTGATCGTTGGTGTCAAACAAGTTAATAAACTCATCAGGTGATCTACTGAAGTGTCATAAGACTCCTCCATGCCCATGCGCATCATGCGCTTGGTGGTCTGTACCGCGACAGGCCGTGTGGCCCTCGTGTTCGGCCCACTGCAGGGCGGTTGCCATGAGTTCATCCGCCGGCACAATCGTGTTGATCAACCCCATGGACAAACACTCCTCGGCATCAACTGTCCGGGCCCGATAGTACAATTCAGCGGCTTTTCCCCAACCGATTAACCGGGGTAGCAGCCACGTCCCACCGCTCTCTGGCACCACATTACGCTTAGCCGTAACCGCCGCCATCTTGGCCGTAACGGACGCGACTCTCATGTCGCACAAAAGCGCGACATCCATGCCATAGCCCGCCGCCGGACCATTTAAGGCGCAAACAATGGGCGTATCGATATTCCACATGACGTTAATGGGCGCATCTCGCAAATCAAACAATTGTCGAGCCGGCCGATTAGCGCCCTTGGCATCGCCGCCACCAATACTGCCTTCGCCCACGCCGATCAGATCAAGGCCAGAACAAAACCCTTTACCGGCGCCGGTTAGGACGATGCACCGAATTTCGGGATCCTTATTGGCTTCAACCATCTTTGCAGATAATTCGTTGAGCATATCGCGGCTGATCGCGTTGTATCGCTCCGGACGATTCAACGTCATGATGGCGATTCTGCCTCGTTGTTCTACCAATAATTCTGGTGTCGTTGATGGGGACAGTGTCATCGCTAAAGCTCCTTGTCTTACGTTGGTTAAGCATCTTGCTTAGGTTTTAAATGACTGACCTAGGTCAGGTTATTCACGATTAAGGCGCCTTTTGGATTCTGCTCAAAACAACGCCTAGAAAGCCTGCTCGAAATTACGAGCGGCTGACCAATACCATACCGACCTAATCCGACTTACGCCAGAGCGATTGACGCGTGCCCAGTCCGACCACTGTCCTGCAGATCAGCTGCGTCTTAAACAAGGGCCATTGCGGCGCATCTCAGGACACATCGAAATCGAAGCCAGCATTCGCAAGCTCGACGCACATCCTGTATTATCCCGCGACTGCGCCATACCCTGAGCCGCCGCGTACACCGTTATTGAAGTCGCGAACCTTGGTTTAAGACGACGATCGAGAATTCAAAGGCCTATGACAAGCAACCCATTTCCAAATAAGCGACCGTCGTTGATCGCGATCGGTTTAGCAGCACTTTGCGCGAGCCTGAGCTGCAACCTGTTTGCAAGCGGGTTGCCCGACGCTCTATTGATGCGAAGCGAACTCGAGACGCGGATCGTCATCGATGGCGCCATCGACGAGCTAGCCTGGCAAGACATTCCTTCTTTTTCCGGCTTTAAGTGATCTCTCCCGACACACTGGCCGATGCGCCGCTCGAAACTAAGATTAAGGTGTTCTATACCGAGCGCGGATTGTATTTTTCTGCCCTGATGACCCAGCCCCCAGAGACGCTCGTTGAACGTCTGAGCGCTCGCGATCAATTCGTTAACAGAGATCGAATTTCACTCTCGATCGACACTTCCGGCACCGGGCTCTACGCCTACTGGTTCGCCGTGAACCTAGGCGGGTCTTTGATGGACGGCACCGTCCTGCCAGAGCGGCAATACTCTAGTAACTGGGACGGTCCGTGGCGCGGCGCCAGCCAGCGAACCGAGACAGGCTGGAGCGTAGAGATGATGCTCCCCTGGTCGATGATGACGTTGCCCGCCAGCGACTCAGGCGACAGAGACATCGGCATCTATATCCAACGCGCTGCCGCGAGCCTCGATGAAGACTGGGCGTACCCAGGACTCCCAAGAACCCAAAACCGGTTTTTGTCCCGTTTCCCCAAAACTAAAATTAAAGGCATTAAACCCAAGCAGCAACTAACGTTCTACCCTTATCTGTCATCGAGTCTCGATGGGGTCGACGATACCGCGACCCAAAAAGCGGGTTTCGATCTGTTTTGGCGGCCCACCACGGCCTTTCAAGTCACAGGGTCCTTTAATCCCGATTTCGGCAATGTCGAGTCCGACAACGTTGTGGTGAATCTGACCAGTTACGAGACGTTTTTCCCTGAAAAACGCCCCTTCTTTTTGGAAGGCCAAGAGATCTTCACAACCTCGCCACGCGCCAATCCAGGCTGGGGCTCTGGTGGCGGCACGCCAACAACGCTGATTAATACCCGACGAATTGGCGCGCCGCCAAGAGCTCTCACCGATAAGTCGATCGCGTTGTCACTGACCGAGACCAATCAACCCAGCGAGTTAATCGCGGCGACAAAATTGACCGGACAATCGGGCCCACTGCGTTATGGATTGTTAGTTGCCCTTGAGGATGATACCGAACTGATCGGGCAAAAAGCCGGTAACTCCGTTCGCCAAACACAATTCGGGCGAGACTTTACCGCGGCCAGAATTCTGTATGAAAACACGCAGGGTTCCGGTCGAAATGCTCTGGGGCTCTTGGTGACAGAAGTCGGTCACAAAGACCAAACCGCACAGACGCTTGGGATCGACCTGCATCATCTTAGTCAAAACGGCAAACTCATCGTCGACCTTCAAACTTTGCACAGTGATACCGAAATTGAGTCCGGCCATGGCGCCTTTGCCGATATCGTCTTTCGACCCCAACAGGGCCTGCAACATAAACTCACTCTGGATTACTTTGATCAAAATCTTGATATCAGTGACTTCGGCTTCTTACAAAGAAATGATGCCAAGGGTTATCGATATCGTTTTGAGCGCGTTCAATCCGATCTGAAACGTCTGAAAGGCCGGGAAACCGACCTTGTGATTACGCAGCAATGGAATTTTGCAGGAGAGCAAACCCGCCTTGGCTTCTCTGGCGCGCAAGAACTTCGATTCTTCGATAATACGCAACTGGAACTCAAACTCGACTTTTATCCCAAACGATGGGAAGACCGTAACAGCGATGGTAATGGCTCCTATCGATTACAAGATCGATTCCAAACCGGCGTAAATTACCGTAGCGACAGTGCGAGGCCTTTCAGCTATCGTCTAAGGGCCAATATGCGGCAGGAGGACATTGGCGGTCAAAACCGGTCTTTCAGCCTCGCATTATCCTACCAACCGACCGACCGGCTCTCGACCACGCTTGATTTTAAATACGAAACCCGATCGGGTTGGTTGCTCCACGACGCAGGACCCGACTTCACGCGATTTCATTCAGAGAGCCTCAGGCCCAAACTTGAGTTGTCTTACTTCGTCACCGCCAGTCAGCAAGCTCGGCTCAGCCTGCAATGGGTCGGTATTAAAGCGTTTGAACGTGACCGTTGGCGTTTGCCGGCCACCGGCGGCCAATTGATGGCGGATGCCTCAGGCGGCGGCCCGGCACGGGACTTTTCGATCAGCCGGTTATCCTTCCAAGCGCGATACCGTTGGGAAATTGCCCCGTTGTCTGATTTGTTTGTGGTTTATACCCGCGGCTCGGATCTGCCAAGCAATGTCCGCTCGAGCTTCTCAAACCAATTATCTGAGGCTTGGGAGCAGGCCCTCGTCGATTCATTGGTTCTGAAAATTCGCTACCGTTTTGGCAATTAACCCAACGCTGAAAGATCCCGGCGACGCGTCAATCGCCGCGGCCAGGCAAGACGGCCAAATTGAACCAATAATCGACGGGTGCTCGTAAGGGTCTTAAACAGGATAATAATCTGCATATGATGGCCACAACACAACCCCACCTGATTGGCTTGATCGGTGACGTTCATAGTGAGCATGAGCGACTCGCCAAAGCGCTTGAATTTTTTCAAGGAGACCGGGGTCAAGTCCATTGTCTGCACGGGCGACATTGTTGATGGCCCGGGTTGCCCGAATCGATGTATCGAGCTGCTTTTAGAGCATGAGGTCACAACCGTTGCCGGCAATCATGATCGATGGCTCCTCGAAGACAAGGTTCGACACCTACCCATGGCGCACCGAGCGCGAGATCTATCGGCAAGTGCCTTGCGGTATTTGCAAGCCCTTAAAAAGACCGCCACGATCACTTACCAAGATCAGCGCTTATTACTGTGTCATGGCATGGGCGACAGAGACTTAGAAAAGGCCTGGCCTGGCACCCAAACCATGCCCATCGAGCGCAATGAAACCCTGGATGAGATTATTAAAGCGGGACAGCATGACTGGCTCATCAACGGTCATCTGCATTTTCGAACGATCATGGCCTTCAAAACATTGACCGTGATCAACGCGGGCACCTTAACGGGGCACCGTTGGCCGGGTTTCTCGATACTCGATCTTGATCAAAGGTCAGTCCAGGCTTTTGAGTTTACGCCTGCCGGCATTGAACCTGCGGTCCGCTTGGCCGTGCCGGCCGAGCCGCAATGGCAGAATACTCAAAGCTTTCAAGGCGACTGGGAGCCCCTCGTGTTGTTTAAACGCGAAGCCAGCTAATTCGAGGCCCGGCGCATCACTCAGACTCAATCGCAATGGCGGTGTAGATCTGCCGCGGGCCCTCAAAGGGCTGACGGGCATGCATCACCAAGCGATTATCGAGCCACAACATATCGCCAATCTGCCACGGGATATTCACGACCAGCGCGGCGGCGCTCGCCAAAAACTGCTCAAAGACCGCGCTCGGCAAATACGCTCCTGATCCGAGTTGGACCGCGCGATGGCCCACGTTACGCGTATCATTCCAACCCGTAAACGCCGCAATGACTGAATTGAAAAAAGTTTTTCGGCCACTCACTGGGTCATGCCGAACGGCCGGCAGCAGCGGGGATTCGGTTCGCACCTCGTCCCCGGCAAGCCACTGCCAACGCATGCCTTGGTCTTGCATGACCCGCTCCGCATCAGCTTTCGTTTCGACTTGAAACGTTTCCCGCCAACTTCGGCCAATGGGCGAGCCAGGATCCGTTTCAGCCGGCATAACCCGGGTATACCGCACCCCTTCCACTTCCAATTGCGTGGCCAACGCTGCGTCGATTGACTTGAGTAGATCAAATGCTTCTCTTGAATCGAATACCGTCGTTGCGCCACCCAACGTCGGCGCGGTGTCGCAATAGAAAAAAATGTAATCGGGCGGATGACTTGTTTGGGCCATTTCATGATGCAGCGGTATCTTCTCATCGGGGGGGCTTTCATTCGCCGTCATAATTCGGCGGTGGGTGATTTGACGCCTCGGTGCTGCACCGCCGACATAAGGCATATTCTCAAACGACACGGCGTCCAGCACCCCCTCAAAGTCATCCGCGCTGTTCACCCCGCAACCCCGAAATAACAAAGCCCCGTGTTGCCGTAACGCCAGCTTTAGGGCTGGCCCTTGCGCCAGAAAATGCTCGACACCAAAACCGACATCCGCCGCATCGTTCGGCACGTAAATTTTCGGAAAGGCGCCCGCCCCATTACGTCCTTGGGCGGCATGGCTTTCTTCTTTAAATAGAGTCGTCATCATCGCTGCAGCCTGAAATTCTGAGCATCAATCCCAACTGCCTTGCCGGTGCTTGCCGAGGACTGGGCCGCAAGCCCCATGAGCACCGCCATCAGACCATCCTCAACCGAGACCGCAGGCGGGCCGCCGCGTAACACGGCAGCAAGGAATGCTTGATGTTGGAAAAACGTAGCGCCCTGATGCGAACCCGCATTCAGGGCCGCTTCCGGCACAAGGATGTGTTCCGTCACTGGCGTCGATGGCGCGCGCGAGGATAAAATCAAACGGGCTGGTTCGGGCAGTGCCCCGGCAACCCGAAAGGGTCCGGGAATTTGGCAATCCAGTCGACCCAAATCGCCGACCAGTGAAACTTCTTGCTCGAACCGAACGCCATCGGAAAACATGCAAAGATCGAGCATCCCCCGGCAACCATTATCAAAATCGATGATCACATAGCCATTATCCCAGATGTCCGGTTGCTCCCCGTTATACCGTTCCGCCAGATGGTTCACGTCTTGCGCCGCTGAGGCGAAGACCCGAACCGGTTCTGCTTCGAGAAACAGTCGCATCAAATCAAAAAAATGACAGCATTTTTCAACAAACGTACCACCGGAATACCGGTTGAACCGATTCCAGTCGTCGACTTTCTTCAAAAAAGGATAGCGATGCTCACGAATACTCAGCATCTTTTGTTGGCCAATATCGGGACGCTTGGCGTCAAATGCGGTTAGCGCCGGCATAAAGCGATATTCCATGCCGACCCAGACCATTGAAGCCCGCTCAGCGAGCGCTCGTCGTATCCGCCCCACATCAACCTCTGACGTCACCAAGGGTTTTTCAATCAGGACCGGAACGTCACAAGCATCCAGCACGGTCAGCAACTGCTCACAGTGGGTAAAGTTCGGGGTTGCGATGACCAGCGCATCAAGCCGCTGCTTCAGCAAGTCTTTCAAATCAGCAACAAACACCGCGTCCGGTGCCAACGCTTGGGCTTTCTCCAGCATGGCCGGGTTTGGCTCGCAGACAGCAACAACCTGAACGTTGTTGAGCAAGGCCAAGTTTCTGAGATGCTCCCGGCCCATCATCCCAGCACCAAGCAGGCCATAGCGGAGTGGATTGGTCATTGCGGCTTCCTTTCAAGGTCTAATTTTGCCCGTTTTAGCGGCCAAAACATAGCGTTGACGGCCAACCATCGTTAAGCTTTTACCATGATCGAATCGATTTGGTTATTCGGCTACGGCTCGATACTCTGGCGGCCAGACTTTCCCTACACAGCGGCCAAAGCCGCTCGCCTTTCAAATTTTCAGCGTCGGTTTTGGCAGGCCTCAACAGACCATCGCGGCACGCCCAGCCGGCCTGGGGCAGTCGCAACCCTGCGGTATTGTGAGGGCGCACAAACCCTTGGCATCGCCTACCGCATAGAGCATGCAGGGCTCATTCAGACCATGACACAACTTGATCAAAGAGAAAAAAATGGCTACGTTCAACAAACCGTTGCAGTCACCCTCGACACTGGACAAACCATTTCGGCCATCACTTACGTTGCTCAGGCCGGTAACACCTGGGATCTTGGCCGGCCCACGGACGAGATTTTAGCAGAACAGATCCGGTCCGCACGAGGACCCAGCGGCACCAATCTAACCTACTTCCAATATCTTCGATGGGCCAGTCGATGCCTTAAAGAGGCCGATGACCATCTCGACCGTCTTGCTGTCGAGTTAGCTCGATTGGGGTGCCGGGCAATACTCAACCCGACGGCGGCAGGATTACAGATCGAAAAAGCTCTGGTACCATGGCATCCATTAATGAGGTGATCACTTTGAATTTAATCCCTGAAATCGTCGCTGAAGTCGAGGTCCTTAAACGTTGGCGTCAGCATCTTCACGCTCACCCTGAGATGGCCTTTAAAGAATACGATACGGCCGCGTTCGTTGCCGAAAGGTTGCGAGAGTTTGGCCTCACTGTCCACGAAGGCATCGCTGGCACCGGCGTTGTGGGCACCTTAACCAAAGGCGGCGGTAATCGCGCGATTGGTTTACGAGCTGATTTAGACGCCCTCCCCATCGTGGAAGCCAATACCTTTGAGCATGTTTCAAAGACGCCAGGGGTCATGCACGCCTGTGGCCATGACGGGCACACTTGCATGCTGCTCGGCGCCGCCGCGTACCTCGCCAAAGCTGAGACCTTCAGCGGCACCGTTCACTTCATTTTTCAACCGGCTGAAGAAAACGAAGGCGGCGCTAAAACGATGATTGACGCCGGTTTGTTCGAGCAATTTCCAGTCGAAGCGGTCTATGGCATGCACAATATTCCCGGCATTCCGGTCGGTCATTTTGCCGTTAAACCGGGCCCGATGATGGCGGCCTTTGATATCTTTGAGATTACCGTCGTCGGCCGAGGGGGGCATGCGGCCATCCCGCAACAAACCATCGACCCGCTACTCATTGGCACCAAAATAGTAGAAGCGCTGCAGACCTTGGTTGCGCGAGAAATTAACCCCCAAGAACCGGCCGTGCTGAGTGTGACCCAGTTTGAAGGCGGTGATGCCTATAACGTTATTCCTGACCAGGTTCGCATTGCCGGCTGCACTCGATGTTTTTCAGTTCGAGTCCAAGCGCAATTTGAGCAAGGCATCCAGCGCATCGCATCCGGCATTGCCAGTAGCTTTGGCGCAACCATCGAGTATCGCTACGAGCGCCGCTACCCGCCAACGGTGAACAGCGAGGATGAGACCGAGTTTGCGGCCCGTGCTGCCATTACCACCAGCGATGTCCAATCCGTTAATCGGAATCCAAAGCCTTCCATGGGGTCTGAGGATTTCGCTTATATGCTGCTCGAAAAACCAGGCTGCTACATCTGGATCGGCAATGGTGATGGCGAAGGCTCCTGCATGATTCACAATCCAGGCTATGATTTTAATGATGAGATCTTGCCGATCGGTGCAAGCTATTGGTCTAACCTCGTCGCCCAACTGCTTCCCGCCTAGGAGGCATTGATGTCGTTTATCGAACACCGACTCGGCCGAACGCATTTCACGACAAAAGGCAAAGCCACGGATCGACTGCCGGTCATTTGGCTCCATGGCGGCCCGGGTGGGATGCACAATCCGAATGGCAATCTATTCAGTTTATCCGAAAACCGAAAAGTGTATGCCTACACCCAACTGGGTTCAGGCAGAAGCAGCGATCTCAGTAAACGCCAGTGGCGAATTTCGACGTTTGTCCAAGAACTCCAGGCACTCGTGGCGGCCTGGGGCCTCAAGGACTTTCATTTGATGGGCGGCTCCTGGGGCACCACCTTGGCGCTTGAGTATTACTTAAAAGTGCGCGGTAAAGGCATCAGATCCATGGTCCTGCAATCACCCATGTTATCCGCCGCCGATTGGCAGCAAGATGCCAACCGATTGATCAAAGCCTTACCCAAAGAAACCCAACGCGTGATTCAATACTGCCAAGCCGTGGGCGCAACCGATTCGATGGTTTACCAAGATGCCTTAGCCCTGTACTACAGTCGCCATGTCCTCAGAAGGCCCAAGAAACTGAAAGCGATGCTCGCTCGAAAAAACCCTCGGGGCGCTGCAATTTATCAACATATGTGGGGTCACAGCGAATTCTCAGCAACCGGCACCCTCGCCGCCTTTGATCAAACGCACCGCCTTCAAGACATTGACTGCCCGACTTTAATCGTTTGTGGAGAGCACGACGAGGCCACCCCAAAAACCGGCGCGAGATATGCCAAGCGGCTACCGAACGGATCTTTTCAGGAAGTTGCCGGCGCCAGTCATGCGATTTGGGAAGAACAACCGACCCGGTTAAAAGCCAGAATCAATGACTTTATCCAGCAGTGGGATTAAACCTCCGAGCAGCTGAAACCTAAGCGCGGGAAATGCACCAACACTTCACCGACACCAGGCTCATCTCTCAGTACCGAGTAGGCATCCGGCACATGCTCGGCTTCGACCAACGCCCCGGTCACCGGTTGCAATCCGTAATCGATCGCGCAGACCGAAACACTCGGCGCCAAAATAGTTTGTTTGGCCAATAACGGTTCCGCCGCCGCAAGGCTCAAAGCATCCTCCGCCCGCATTGATTGGACCCGCCCATGACCCAATGCCGCCATCTGAGCCAGCCAGCGCATCACCTCTGGGAACGCGGCTAAATCTGCCGCAAGCGCGGGCCGTTCGGCGATAAACCAAAGGCAGTGGTACACCGAGAAATCCGCAAGCGTTGGCATCTCGCCAAACAAAAAGGCTGAGGCCCCCAATTGATCGTTCATTTGATGTAGCCAAAGATCAAAATGCGCAAGCGCAACGGCCAAATCCATCTGCAAGGCGGTTGATCCTTTTGAAAAATCTACGCGGTCTGCCATAAAGGCTGCCGCCTCGGCGTCACTTTCAAACAAAGGGTTACCGCTTAGGGCCTTCGGCTGGAAAGCAACCGCAACCACAACCCGAAATAAAAACGTGTCCGCCCAAAACGAAACGGTTTCAACCACCGCGCGCTGAGCTGCGGGTAACAGATTTTGCCCACTGCCTTGGGCGATGAGAATTTTCGCGATCAACGCCGTATCGCAATAGACCTCTCGCCCCCGCTGCAAAACTGGCGTTCGGCGATAACCGCCGGTCAAAGGCATTAACTGCGGCCTTGGCATGATAACCGGTATTTCGACCTGCTGGCTGGGCAAATCAAGGTACCCCATCAACAGCCTAATTTTCTCGGAAAATGGCGATCCCGCATATTGATGGAGAATAAAATCTTGCATAAAAGTTCCTTAACAATCGATGAAGCAGGCGCGCGCCACACCCCTTAAGTTCTGCGCTAGTATAGAGTACCAATGAAGCGAAGGACCTAGCATGCGTTTAACCGAACCGAGAATCAATCCTGTTGAAGAGGCCGATTGGACCGAATCCCAACGCGCACTGCTGGCGCCACAACGCATGCGAGGTCGCATTCAAAATATTTTTTTGACCTTAGCCAATCATGAGGCCCTGGCCAAACGCTGGATGGTTTTTGCCAACCACATTCTTCATAAGTCAAAACTATCCGCTCGAGATCGAGAACTCCTTATTCTGAGGGTCGGCTGGTTATGCCAGTCTGGCTATGAGTGGGGACAACATGTTCTCATTGGCAAGAAGGCCGGCATCAGCGACTTCGAGATTGAAGCCATCAAAGTCGGTCCCAACCGATCCCAGCTGGTCAATCCAGGACGCGCTCTTGTTAACCGCCACGGACGAACTCAGAGCAGACGCCTTTGTGACCGATCCAACTTGGCAAGCATTAGCCGGCCTCTACTCTGAGCAGCAACTCATGGATCTCGTTTTTACTGTTGGCCAATACCAGTTGGTTTCGATGGCATTGAATACGTTTGGGGTTCAGTTGGATCCGGACCTACCCATCATGAAGTGATCATATGCCCCTAGTCGAGATCATCAAGATTGACGGACGTATCGATTTGGGCCCAGGCCAATTTCGCCATATTGAATGCCCCATCGCCGGCAGCTTCAGCATGCTGACTGGCCGCGGTGCCATCGAGTACCCGCTTGGCAATGCCTTGGAGAATCGCCGCCATTTTGAACATGTTAAAGGCCAGGTAATAGTCCCAATCGGCAATACCGTCTCGGCCTGTGCGCTGGCAATACGCCTCAACAAAGGCCCGCTCTGATGGAATGCCCAAGGCTTCCACATCAACGCCCCGCAGGGCATCTCGATAAGGCCGACACAAGTATGCAAAATCTGCAATTGGACAGCCCAGAGTACTGAGTTCCCAATCCAGAATACCAATCACTTCGTTGCGTTCTTTATGCATCATCATATTCGCAATCTGTAGATCGCCATGAACAATGGTGCAGTCACTATTGCTGGGTATATTCGCGGGCAAATATGCGAGCAAATTATCCATGTAGGGATTCTCATTGGTTTTCGTATACTCGTACTGCCCACCCCAGCGCGATAACTGTCGGGCAATATAATCAGATTCCTTACCAAAGTCGCTTAACCCCACCTGCTTGTAGTCAACGCTATGTAATTTAGCCACAGCCAGGTTGGCCGCATCCCAAATTTCAAACCGTTCTTTCGGCGAATAGGGCCCGTGGGTTGCATCCCAGATAACGCGCCCGTCCAAGTATTCCATGACGTAAAACCAAGTTCCGATTACCGAGTCATCCGTACACAGGGCATAGGTTCTAGCCGTGGGCACATCCGCATCTGCCAAACCCGTGAGCACTTTGTACTCTCGATCGACCGCATGGGCTGACTTCAATAATTCCCCCGGGGGCTTACGGCGCAACACATATCGTCGATCTGGCGTCGTGAGCAAATAGGTCGGATTCGATTGTCCGCCAGCAAACTCTTCGATGGATAAGGGGCCATGAAAGCCGGTAACCGACGTCATCATAAACTCGGTCAGCGCCTCAAGGTTCACATGGTGGCGTTCTTGCACCGGGACCGTGCCGGTATTATCTTCTGCTTTAAAGTCTGTCATCTGCACTTCCTGTTGTTCTGTTGTTCTGTTGTTCTGTTGTTCTGTTGTTCTGTTGTTCTTCGGCCGTTGCATCATGACCGGCAGGCCCTCAACATTTCAAGAGGCCGACTGCTGCGCCCTGCGCTTGCGAGACATCAGACGCGGGCTTCACCCATCATCATGAGCCGGGCGATTAATCAAACCCTTATGCCAGAGCAAAAGGCCCAGAATGGGCCCATCACGGCGCGTCCTTCAACATAGTCGAGACTCGGGCGGGGTCCCAGCCTGAAAACACCCAGTGCAAAGCCCGTTCAGCCTTCTAAAAACAATGACGCCCCACCCCGAAGGCAATAAAAAGCCAGCTTTCGCTGGCTTTAATATCACGCAGAACGTTTGCTCAGCTGACCGTCCAGGTGTGGCCTTGACGCAGCACTTCATTAAAATCAACGACGCCTTTTTTGGCACGAACGGTTTTAATCTGCTCGTAGACTGAACTTTCGTAAGATACTTCTTGCTTACAGTACAACACGCCAACGGCTTCTGGGAAGTCCGGTGTCGACAACGCAGCCAACATCTGAGCCAAGACCAAATTAGTTTCATCATGGACCATGATGTCCTCAAGGGTGACCCCCGCCTCGCCAAGGGTGACCACTTCAAACTGCAAAGACGCCGCGTTAAACCGGAGTCCTTTTTGATTGTCCACACCAAACAGCAAGGGCTCGCCGTGGGCCAGCACCAATCTTGAATCCGCAGCAGACTTTTTGTCTTTAATGTAATCGAAAATACCGTCGTTATAGACCGGGCAATTTTGATAAATCTCAACGAACGAGGCCCCTTTGTGCGCGTGCGCTCGTTTCAGCACCGGCGTCATATGCTTGGCCTCGGTATCGATGGTCCGCGCAACGAATCTTGCGCCAGCACCGAGCGCGAAGGTGCAGGGCCTTAATGGCAGGTCAACCGAGCCGTCGGGCGTTGAAGGCGACCGGGTTCCAACCTGCGAGGTCGGTGAATATTGTCCTTTGGTTAACCCATAGATCTCGTTATTGAACAACAATATTTGCAAATCCACATTCCGACGCAGTACATGCAGCATGTGATTACCGCCAATACTCAGGCCATCACCATCCCCAGTGATCACCCATACATCTAACTCAGGATTCGACAGCTTTACCCCGGTTGCGATGGCCGGTGCTCGGCCATGGATCGTGTGAAACCCGTAGGTTTCCATGTAGTAAGGGAATCTAGAGGAGCAACCAATACCCGATACGAAGACCGTGTTTTCTTTCGGCGTATCCAGTTCTGGCATCAGCTTTTGAATGGTTTTCAGGATGGCATAATCGCCACAACCCGGACACCAACGGACCTCTTGGTCGGTGCTAAAGTCTTTTAACGTCAGCTTTTGCGGTGCGTTCATGATGACTCTCCTAACAGCGATTCAATCGCGTCGACAATTTCTCGAATCTTAAAGGGTTGGCCCGATACCTTGTTCAGTCGTTTGGCATCGATTAAAAACTTAGACCGCAGCACCTCGACCAACTGCCCAGTATTCATCTCTGGCACTAAGATCCGCTCATAACCACTCAGCAGTTCGCCTAGGTTTTCAGGGAACGGCATCAAATAACGAATGTGAATATGGCTCACGTCCACCCCAACCGCGCGCAACCGTTTCACAGCCTGGTGGATGGGACCATAGGTTGAGCCCCAGCCAACAATCGCGAGCTGGCCTGATGTTGGCCCTTGGCTCACTGTCTGGGCAGGAATAAATTTCGCAATCCCATCGATCTTCGCCTTGCGAACATTGGTCATCTTTTGATGGTTGTCCGCATCGTAGGAAATATCACCCGTATCGTAATCTTTCTCGATCCCGCCGATGCGATGCTCAAGCCCTGGCGTGCCGGGCTTTGCCCAGACGCGAGATAAGGTTTCGGGATTTCGATTGGCCGGTGAAAACCCTTCTGGGTCGGTCTCGAACTGGACCGGAAACGCCTCGAACTGAGTCAGATCGGGCACCAGCCAAGGCTCAGAAGCATTGGCGAGGTAACCATCACTCAGCAGTAAAACCGGCGTTGAAAATTGCGTTGCCAAACGAACCGCCTCGATTGCGACATCAAAGCAATCTGATGGCGTCGAGGATGCAATCACGGGCAAAATCGTATCGGCATGACGACCAAACAAGGCTTGGTTCAGGTCCGATTGTTCTGTTTTAGTCGGCAATCCCGTCGAGGGTCCACCGCGTTGGGTGTTAACAATCACTAACGGTAACTCGGTCGCGCTCGCCAATGAAATGGCCTCGCCCTTCAATGAAATACCAGGACCTGAACTCGAGGTGACACCCAGCGTGCCGCCAAAAGAAGCGCCGATTGCCGCGCAAACTGCCGCGATTTCGTCTTCTGCCTGAAAGGTCACGACATCAAATTCTTTGTGTTGCGCCAGCGTGTGCAGCAAAGACGATGCCGGCGTGATGGGGTAGGACGCAAACGTGATTGGAATATTGGCCAGTCTGCCGCCCGCAATCAAGCCGTAGGCCAACGCATCGCTCCCGGTTGCATTGCGATAGAGTCCCGGCTTTACCTGGGCCCTAGGAATTTGATAGACCTCGACGCCGCTGGGTAGTTCGGCCGTTTCAGCGTAGCTGTGCCCTGAGTTCAGCGCCGCGATATTGGCCTGAGCGATTTCTGGCTTGCTGGCAAACTTCTTCTCAAGATTCCCCACCGTAATAGACCGATCGCGATCAAACAGCCACATGACCAAGCCCAAGGTCCACATGTTCTTACAACGAACCGCAAACTTATGCGACAGACCGTACGGTTCTACAGCAGCGATGACGCGTTTTGTGATTTCGATGATAATCACCCGGTAGCCGTCAAGCGAGCCATCTTCCAGGGATTTGCTTTATAACCAGCTCGCGCTAAATTCTTATCGGTAAACGCATCGCTGTCGGCAATAATTAGACCACCGGGCAGCAAATCCTTAAGGTTTGTAATCAACGCTGCGGGATTCATCACAACTAAAACGTCAAGGTCGTCGCCAGCGGTGGAGACCTCTTCGGAGCCAAAATAAATCTGGAAAGCTGAAACGCCAAAGGTTGCGCCAGCGGGCGCGCGAATCTCGGCAGGAAAATCAGGAAACGTTGCCAGATCATTGCCATGAAGCGCGGTGGCTTCCGTAAAATTACTGCCCGTCAGCTGCATGCCATCCCCTGAATCACCGGCGAACCGAACAACCACCGCTGACACGGCTAAATCCGCGGCCACCACCTCTGACGTCTTTTCTACTACTGACATACTTACCCTCATCTTCGATTGCGGCCTTGAAACAGACCACTTTTAAGCCTCTACATTGAATAAGTCACTCGTTTAAAGCAGTCTATTCAGGGCACTCATTTAAACCACCAAATTTAAACTACCAAATTCAGCTCACCTCATTCCAGCCGCCACATTAAGGCCAACGTTTTTGCCTTTGGGCCGCACAAAACCGACACTTTCCCGATTTGAGCCGTGCAATGATACCGACTCTTACCGAGATTAACCCGTCAAACCCGTTCTAAATTTGACGCTTTATTGATCTGGGTCGACGGTTTTTAAAATCACTTTTAGTTTACCGGCCCTAGGGTGCAAAAAGATTGTCTACGCCTGCGATCTTTTTTCGGTTTCCTTCTAAAAAAAACGATGCGAAAGTGGCACACGCCAGACCCTTTTCGCCCTGCGTTGTGCTCGCGCTGCACACCCAAAAACTAATAAAACAGCACGCGCGAGCATAACAAAACAGGCTGCTATTGAACAGCAACAAGGACAAACAAAGCGCAGTTTTTTTCAATCCTGACCCCCGCCCTCTTAACGCGCAAATAATCCGAAATAACATCTACTGGGTGGCGACTGCGCCGCCCTTACAGCATGACCTCAATTAAGGTTGGCCCCGTTCGATGAAGCGCCTCGGCTAAGACGGCCTGAAAGTCCTCGCAACTGTCGACGCGGCGTCCAGGAACGCCCAGGCTACTGGCTAAATCGGCAAATTGAATATTGGGTTCGGTCAGGGCAAACAGCGCCCCAGCATGCTGGCCAATTTCGTTGACGCCCAGCCTTAAATACTCGGTCTCGAGAATGCCGTAACGTTGATTATTGAAAATCACCGTGATCACCGCCAAGCATTCTCTGGCTTGCGTCCAAAGCGCCTGAATCGTGTACATCGAGGCCCCATCACCCAACAATGCAAAGACTTGAGCGTTTGGTGCGGCAATCGCGGCACCAATGGCGGCAGGGCCACCCTGGCCAATCGATCCGCCGGTCAAATTGAGCCAAGTATGCGCGCTCGATTGCTGGGCTGGTTCGAGTACCGCGGCGCCGCCACCGGAATCGCCACAGAGAATTGAGCCTTCAGGCATTTGTTGCGCGATCATGGTGGCAACCCCACGGGTGGTCAATTTCCCGGTTGGCACCTCGAACGCCGCCGCTTGATAGCGATCAGGCTCGGCGGAATCGCTTTGGAGCTCGGTCATCAAGCTCTGCAGCGCCAAAACCACATCTTGGTGGCCCTCGGCTAGAACCTGTCGTTCGCAGTCCGCTGGCGCAAGCTTTGACGGCGTTTCAGGGTACGCAAAAAAACTGACGGGCTCGCTCGCGCCGGCTAAAAGGATGTGATCCACCCCATGCAGGGCTTTCTGTATTGATAGTTGCATTTGAACTAGTTTTTATGTCTTTGTTTGTGTCCAAGAAGTAGCTGTCTATGTATTCAACCATATCTGTGCGGTCTTGATTGCTGGCATCAATTTTACGCTTCAAGGTCAAAGCGGCAACAGGATCAATTTGAGGATCACGAATGATATCTTCGTAATGCCATTGAACTGTGTCAATCCAGCATTTACGATACAATGCTGTGGCAGTGCATTTGGCGCAACGGGGCCTTGGCTTTCGCCCCAAGCGGCATCTGCGCCCATAATAAGGGTCGCAATTTGTCCCTGAGAACCTGGGGTCTGACGAAGCGTTGCGGTATACGCATCGGCGCCGTCTTGAGCGAGAGTAGACTCCGTGCTCTCGGTTTTAATCCAGCTAGAGTAATTACGTGCGAGCGTATCTATGTTGGAGGTAAGTGGTGCATCGAATCCGACATGGTAATTTGGGTGATTGCCGACAATATTGATCACCGGCGAGTTCGCTCTGCGCGCGTTATGCAAGTTCGCAATGCCATTGGCGAGGCCAGGGCCTAGGTGAAGCAAGGTCGCTGCCGGCTTGCCAGTCATTCGCGCATAACCGTCGGCTGCGCCGGTGCAGACTCCCTCGAAGAGTGCGAGCACAGACCTCATTTTTGGCACACGATCGAGCGCCTGAACCAAATGCATCTCTGATGTTCCAGGATTGGCAAAACACACCTCAATGCCGGCTTTTACCAGTGACTGGATCAAACTCCTTGCTCCATTCATCCCGCGCTCCTTATGTCACTCGATGTGTCCGTTGCAGACTGCAGGGACCTTTTGATGATTGCAGCATACCGCCGCACCTTAGTCTTTAGCAAAGCTGCGCGCGTACAACCTACTACCCGAGCCGTGAGCCACTTTATTTAACTGCTTTGGCGGCGCAAACGCCATAACAGCCAGCCCAGTGACAGGCGACGCAACCCAATGGTTACGAGTTGGTTTACACTAAATTTGTCTATTCAAAGGTATCCGGATCATGTTTCTACCGCCAATACGACAACTGCAGTATCTTGTTGCGCTTTATGACCACCTACATTTTGGTCAGGCGGCGCGACACCTCAACGTCACGCAGTCAACCCTCAGTACGGGCATTCGAGAGCTGGAGAAATTTTTGGGTGTTCAACTGGTCGAACGAACCAATAAAAGTGTGACCTTCTCCGATTTGGGCAAGCGCATCGCCGATCGGAGCCGCTACATCCTCATGCAAACCGAAGACCTGATTGACGAAGCGAAGGCTTATCACAACCCGTTGTCTTCACCCGTAAAAATTGGTGGCATCCATACTATTGCGCCTTACGTCCTGGGTACCTACGCCGTAAAACTGCGGAAACAGATGCCCAGTATCCAGCTCTACTTGAGAGAAAGCACCACCCGGGTTTTGGTTGACGAATTACAAAACAACAGCCTTGATCTGGCTTTGATTGCTTTGCCCTACGAGGCAGGCTCGGTTGAAACGAGAATTTTGTTTCGCGAGCCGCTGTACCTCGCCCATCACGCGCGCACCGAACTCATGACGCCGGGCGAAACCGACTTTGACGACCTTCCGGATGAAAGTCTTTTGCTTTTAGATGACGGCCATTGTTTGAGGGATCACGCCATTTCAAAAAAACCGATTAAAAAATCATAAAAAGATTCATACTTTTGGCGCCAATAGCCTGCAGATGTTGGTGCAGATGGTGGACAGTGATATCGGGGTCACCATTCTGCCGCAGATGGCGATCGACGCCGGCATCCTAAACGGCACCAACATCAGCTATCAGCTCTTGCCGATCGATCAGTTTCACCGAGATATTGGGTTTGCTTGGCGCAAAGGGCACTCGCGTCAGCCGCTGCTCGAAGACATTATCAAGGCCATTGGGCCCGTCATTTAAGCTCTCAAAAGAAATCATCTTTAGAGCGCAATCCCTGGAAATTTCGCACTTCGGGTCGCATCGATTGGCCGATTGGATGCGGCGTGGTAGGTGAAAACGAGCGAGAGTTTGGTGTCCTCTGTTCGGTTACGCCCTGCCGCATGAAACAGCTTGCTATGAAACAACAGTGCGTCGCCCGCCGTTAAGGTCACCAGCACCGATTGCTCAAGGAGCTGCTTATTTTCCGGTAGATCTGGCCGCAAGAACAGTGTTGCGTCGAATCGGCCTGGGTCGAGGGTTAACCGGTGACTGCCTGGAATCACTCGCAAACACCCATTGGCCCGATTCTCGTCGGTCAGCGCCAGCCAAAGACTGACCAGGTTTTGTTCATCAAACGACCAATACCGGTTGTCCTGATGCCATAGCGTTGCTGAAGAAAACCCCGGCTGCTTAGTCATCACACAATTATGGTGACACTGCGACAGTTCGAGGGCATCACTGCCGAGCAATGGCGAGAGGACCGCTTTAACCGAGTCAGAGCTCGCCCAATCTCTAAATGCCGAGTGCCGTGAGCAGGCTTGCAAGAGCCTTCTTGCGGTATTCGCGCCTGGGGCATTATCATCTACCGGGGCACCGGGATATTGCACGTCGACTTCATATTCGATCGGGGCGAGCTCCGTTATCAAATGCTCTTCAGCAATCGCGCGTAGCACCTCAACAGTCGGACCATCCGCAAAACTCGGCACGACCACGTAGCCCTGTTCTTCGAAGGTTGCTTTTAGCCCTACTCGGTCCACAATGCCCACCCTCTGATCACACATCCTGCCCCATTATACGAGATCTAACGTCAGACCCTCGACATTTTTGATGACTTAAAGCATTTGCTGAAAAGAACCCATCACCGATCGCGACCGGTGGCGCCGGGTTGATCCCTGCCCCCAAAAAAATAATTCTAAGCCGCCATCAGGCCGTGACCCGATGAATCTAGAATCCCTTTCAAAAAAATAATCGCCGTCTGGAAGACGCGCTATCTAATCGCGCTTTGCTTTCCCATGACCCAGCGTCGATCAGTGGGTTGGAACTGCGCCCGGAGCACCCACCGGCTTGCCCGCGCCGAATTCAAACGCGGGTTATCCGTGGGCATAACCCCTGGGAATTAAGGCGCCTCACACGCAATCGTCATCTAAGCCGCTCAGTACTGAAAGCGCCCGCTATCTTTACGCTTCGCGCCTCACCTTACGCGTTCAACACGCAATGAATAGTGGCCTAGGTCGGTAACTCGGCACTCGCCAACGGATCTTGATCAATCAGATGCGCAGTGTCATTAAAACGTCTTAATGTCATGGCGTCGCCCTGCACCACAATATGACTGATCGAGCCGTTATCCGCCCCGCTAAAAGCAAACGAACGTGCCTCGGTAATGGTTTCCAAAATTTGGCCAATCACCCCGCCATGAACAAAGACCGCGACCAATTCATCGGGGTGGGCCGCCGCAATGGTTGTAATCCCCCGAAGCAATCGCGTTCTAAACGCCTCAGCCGATTCAGCACCTGGAATGACATCCCATCGACCTTCGGATTGCATTTGTTGATAAATCGGGTGATTTTCATGCGCTTTAACTCTCAGCACGCCGCCTTCCCAATCCCCCAAATGGACTTCGTGCAAGTCCGGATTCTGAATCGGCACCAGTCCGGTCGCACCACACAGGGGGGCTGCTGTCTCGGTGGTTCGTTGCAGTTTGGTAACATAGACCGCATTGATGGGCAGGCTCTGTAACCGCAACCCAACTTGTTCAGCTTGCACTCGCCCTTGGGGCGCAAGCTCCGGGTCGCCCTGACCGTCGACTAAGGCAAAGGGCGCATCCACCCGCGCGGCTCTTGACTCGCCATGACGCACCAACAATATTTCGGTTGCGCCTTCGGGCCTCGTAAATCGGGTTTGACGGTATTCCTGAACGGTCATAAGTAGCTCCTCAATGAGTCCAGATGATAGCTCGGATGTCATTGAATACACCAGTTGGGCTAGGTATTCTTCAGAGACCAATCACTGAGCCATGCTTATGAGCTGGGATAAAGAACTTCAAGAACTCTATCGACGCGGCACACTGGCAGAAGCCATGGGCGGCGAAGAGAAGGTCGCACGCCAACACCACTTTGGCAAATTGACCATCCGTGAACGTATTCAAGCGATCGTTGATCCAAACTCCTTTCACGAGATCGGGAAGTTGGCGGGGGTTGGCAGCTATAACGACGCGGGCGAGCTCATTACCCTCGTGCCGTCTAATTTTGTTTTTGGGACTGCCGCCATTCATGGACGCCCCGTCATTGTGTCGGGCGATGATTTCACCGTGCGCGGTGGCTCGGCTGATGCCTCAATTGCCGGCAAACGACTGCAAGCCGAAGGCTTGGCGCTCGAACTGAAACTGCCACACATTCGATTGATTGACGGCATGGGGGGTGGCGGATCGGTCAAAACCATCGAAACAGCCGGTCGAACCTACATTCCCCGGGTTGCAGGCTGGGATACCATTGTGAACCACCTATCGGTTGCGCCTTCGATATCGCTGGCCTTGGGTAGCGTTGCCGGTATTGGCGCCGCAAGAGTCACCACGTCGCATTATTCAGTGATTGTTAAAGATACCGCGCAAATGATGATTGCCGGCCCGGCGTTAGTAGATTGGGCAAGCTTGGGCGATGTCAGCAAAGAAGAGTTGGGATCCTACAAGATCCACACGCGCAACGGCGCCATTGACGACGTTGCCGACACAGAAGAAGAAGCCTTTGCCATGGCGCGACAGTTTTTGTCCTACCTGCCCAGCAGCGTGGATGAGTTGCCGCCTGTCATTGAATGCACAGATGACCCAAAGCGTGAAGACGAAAGCCGCTCAACGCCCTGGTTCCGAAGGATCCTCGCAAGATCTACAAAATGCGAAAAGTCATCGAGGCGGTGGTGGATGACGGCTCCTTTTTTGAAATCGGTCGTTTGTGGGGCAAATCGATCATCACGGGACTGGCTCGAATGAATGGGGTTGCCATTGCCGTTTTCGCCGAAGACCCAATGATCTACGGGGGCGCTTGGACCGCTGATGCCTGCCGGAAACTGGTCCGGCATGTTGATCTTGCCTCGACCTTTCATCTGCCCTTACTGCATCTGGTCGACTGTCCTGGTTTTCTAATCGGCAAACAATCCGAAGAAAGCGGCACCATTCGCTTGGGATCAACCGCTTTTGCCGCCCTTGGGCAGGCGACGTCGCCCTTCTGCAGTGTGGTCATCCGCAAAGCCTTCGGCGTTGCCGGGGCAGCCAACACTAAACCGGGTAGCCATCATCATCGATTTTCTTGGCCCTCAGGGGATTGGGGGTCACTGCCCATCGAAGGCGGCATCGAGGTTGCCTACAAGGCCGAGTTGGCCGAATCATCGAATCCAGACCAGCATTTGGCAGAAATTAAAGCCCGTCTCAATCAGCTTCGATCGCCGTTTCGGTCCGCAGAGTTTTTCGAAATAGAAGACATTATCGAGCCGGCTGACACCCGACGTCATCTTTGCCATTGGGCAGAGCTTGCCTATCGCGCCTTACAACCGGGTAGCAGCCGATTTGGGTACCGACCTTGATTCGTTTTGTCCTATTGGCCACGCTCTTAGTCTCGGGCAACCTGGCCGCGCAGACCCTATGCACCCTTGGGGACCTGCAGCGCGTCATCAGCGTTGAATACGAATCAAGCCAGGCCCAGGTGCCTTGCCGAGTACGCTACAAAAAGGTCACTGAAGACGAGATCACTTATCCGTGGCGCGCCGAGAGAGAAGCCGGCTATTGTGAAGCCCGGGCCGAAGCGCTGGCTGCAAAGTTTAGTTCCCTTGGCTGGTCCTGCAAGGCAAAGCCGGAATCAAGCACGCTCGACGCGACCGAGAACAGCGCGTCCAACCCCTAACCGCGTTTAACCGATAAGCGCTTTTTACCGATAAGCGCGTTCAACCCTCGGTTGGCGCTTTAAAGCTTTGGATCACTTTTTTGTTCACCTTCGCGTTGAATCAAGCGCATGGGTCACCAAATCGGTATTTGATGAGCCTGAGTTCAAGAAAGGGGCCTTATTCCTGCAGCAGAGGATGGTCTTTTGGCAATTGTTTGGCGACCCACAAGGCCAGCTTATGCGCCATTGTTTTTTGGGACAGATCCATCTTTGCCAAGGGTTGAATCAGCTGATCATGAACAAGCAGTCGATAGAGATACTCGACCTTCTCATGGTGTGAATCGGTGGCCTCAAATTCAACAACGCCACGCTTTTCCGCGTAGACCATCCCGATTCGAATCCCTTCTTTCAGTAATCCGGCTTCGTTGGGCAATTTCTTTTTCTTGGCCATAGACGCTCACCTGCACGAATATCGTCTCAATGTAGCGCGATCTTAATAATATTACGAGCGCAGTCCGCGCCCTTGTGACACTTAATTTACCTTAAGTATTTGCCCCATTTTTTATTAGAACACGCTAGAGCCTACCCAAACAGACGGGTTCCCTCGTGACAACCTTCAAGCGTTAAGGCCCACTCCGGCACGCTCACAACCGGACTTGCCTCGGACCCGGCCAAACCTTATGCTGCCCTTCTTTTTTTGGGTGGGCGTCATGAAAGCAGCACATCGATATATCTTAACGTTGACCTGTCCAGATCGCGTCGGCATCGTTGCACAAGTCAGCGAACTGATTGCCTCGGTCAAAGGCTGGGTCACCGAAGCCAACTATCATTCGGACCAAGAAACCAAGCAATTTTTCATGCGCAACGAAATCAGAGGCGATTCAATTAGCGACCAGGTTGACGCTTTTAAAACCCGTTTTAGCGATATTGCCGCAGAGTTCAACATGCAGTGGGCACTGCACGACACGGCTGAAAAGCAGCGCGTGGTGCTCTTTGCCAGCAAGGCCTCACACTGCTTGAACGATCTTTTGCACCGCTGGCATAACGGCGAGCTTGATTGCATGATTAGCGCTGTGATCTCGAATCACGAGTCACTTCGTCGAATGGTGGATTGGTACGATATCCCGTTCGAGTGCATTCCCATTTTGCCAGAGGCAAAAGCGACCGGATTCGATCAAGTTGCGCAAGCGTTAACACGGCTTCAGCCTGATGCGGTGGTCCTGGCCCGGTACATGCAGGTTTTACCCACGTCAATCTGCGAGACATTCAGCGGCAGAATGATCAACATTCATCACAGTTTCCTACCCAGCTTTATGGGCGCGAACCCTTATCAGCGCGCCTTTGAACGCGGCGTCAAACTCATTGGCGCAACCAGCCACTATGTCACCGAGGATCTCGATGAGGGACCCATTATTGAGCAAGATGTGTCCCGGGTCAGTCACCGACATGAAACCAAGGATTTGATCCGTCTGGGCAAAGACATTGAGCGCGTGGTGCTCGCACGTGCGGTTCGCCAACACCTCGAACACCGCGTGTTTATTAGCGGTAATAAAACCGTCATCTTTGACTGATCAACCCGCTCAAGGCGCCGTCAAAACAGCGCCTTAGCGCGTCATAAAAACAACCTCAATCGGTCAAATCGCTGCCCTTGGTTTCCGTCAATTGCGATAGCGAGGTCAGCGTCAAAATTGCTGCGAGCGCAATATAAACCGAAACATAAAAGATTCCGAAGTTATTCCAAAGCAACACCGCGATGGTCGGCGCTAAGGCCCCGCCCACAATCGCGCCAAGCTGATAGCCGAGCGACGCGCCCGAATAACGCACCTCGGTGCTGAACAGTTCGGTGAAAAAGGCCGCTTGCGGCCCGTACTGCATTCCCAGAAAAACAAGCCCCATAGTGACCGCAAAACAAATCGCAAAGGGATTACCCGTGTCAATCAACGGGAACAAAGCAAAGCCCCAAAGCCCAGTCAAGATGGCGCCCCAGCGATACACGGTTTTGCGACCCAAACGATCCGATAACCCTGAAAAATAAAATTGCGATGGCACCATAATCGCCGCCGCGACCAATACGGCTGTGAGCATCATGTCTCGGGACAAAGTGACGGTTGGCGAATTAACCCCGTAAGCCACAACGAAGGCGATTAAAATATAAAAGGTCACTTGAATCGACAAAAATGCCCCTGCCGCCAGCACAATTCGCTTTGGATAACGCCGCAGCACCTCGGCGACCGGCGACTTTAACGCCTTCTTCTGAGTCGCATCCTTCGGCGCCTGATTGGCCGCGAGTTCTTTAAAGGCGGGTGTGTCTTCTAAGGTCAGTTGAACGTAGAGGCTCAAGCCAATAAGCGCAACACTGAGTAAGAAGGGTATGCGCCAGCCCCAATCCATAAATTGCTCGTCATTGCATAAAGTACTAACCGCTAGAAAAGCTAAGTTGGCGAGAATGATGCCGACCGGTGCGCCAGCCTGTGCAAAGGCGCCGTAGAATCCCCGTTTTTCCTTCGGCGCACTTTCTGTCACGAGTAACATCGCGCCGCCCCATTGTCCCCCGACAGCAAGACCTTGAGAGAACCTAAACAGAGTCAGTAGCAAAGGTGCCGCAGGTCCGATCAAGGCATAGGTTGGCAGAAAACCAATCAGGGTTGTCGCAACCCCCATCATCATGAGCGCAACCACCAAGGTTTGCTTACGGCCAACCCGGTCTCCAAAATGGCCGAAGATGGCCCCGCCCAAGGGTCTCGCCAAAAAACCAACCGCAAAGGTGCTGAAGGATGCGATTAACGCCACCATTGTCGGTAGATCTTGCGGAAAAAATGCCTTTGGAAAGATCACGGCCGCCGCGGTGCCGTACAGAAAAAAATCATACCACTCGATACTGGTTCCCGAGAGCGACGTCAGGGCAACTTTACGCATGTCTTTGGATTTTTCTTGGCTCATAGATCCCCCTTCCCAAGTTCTAAGTTACCCTTCGCTAAATTCAAACGCAAAAGGTCATTGGCACCTTCGACCAGGCGCAACGAGCGCACCCGACGATAGAGGGCTTCTAAGGGATGCCCAACAACCAGGGCTTGCCCGCCGACTAATTGCACGGCCCAATCGACAATTGTTCCGGCAACTTCCGTGCAAAACACTTTTGCAGCAATGACCTCGTTGACACTGTTACCCGGCCCATCTGCTCGCCTCGCCGCCCTATACAACACACTGCGACCCGCGAACGCCTGAATACGCAGGTCCGCATACCGCAAACGAACCCCTTCTTTATCGCCCAGCGGGCTGCCGGTCCGATGGGGCGCCAGCAAATGTTGGTTCAGATAGTCGAGGGTCCACAGGCTCATCCCCATGGCTTCTGCCGCGACCATCAAACGGACGTTACCGATATTCGCCAGCGCCCGGGGCATGCCTTCGCCCAGTTTGCCAATCATTTGCCAGCTTGGGACCTTGACCGCATCAAACCGAAATGCCCCATGTCCGCCGCCTTCCATCGACCGAAACGTATCTTCTAAAATAACGCCATCGGCTTTGCGGTCCACAACCACCATCGCGGTGCCGAGCTTTGCGCCATCAGCGTCTTCAACATTCACGAGGATCGACAAAAAATCTGCCGTTTCACCCCCCGTAACATATGATTTTTGCCCATTCAGCGTGAGTTCGTCATGGGTCAAAACCGCCCAGGTCGGCCGCGGGGCGTTATCGGGCTCGGTAAAGCCGAAAGCCCCCCGTTTCTCGCCGGCCATGACTGGGATTAAAAATTGGGTTGCCAACTCACCGGTGGCTTCATGCAAAACCCCAGGTCCCGGCCCGAAAATAAATCGCGTGAGCTCTGAGTTGAGGCTCGCCCAATATTCTCGAAGCATGGTCAGCTCCAAGGTTCCGGCCGGGCTGCCGCCAAATTCTGCAGGCTGGGTCTTATAAAAAAATCCAGCGGCCTTCGCAGCTTCACGCACTTCCGCCCCGAGCGCCGCGAGGGTCTCGTCATGCGCCAACCGCTCGTTTCGCGGCACGATTTCACTCGCGACAAACCGCTGGGCCAGTTGCAAAACGGCTAAAAGTTTTTCGGGTAGTTGCTCTGGCATAAACAAACCTTTCCACTGATTGAAATTAAAATTAGGCGACTATCACCCAAATTCTGATTCATTCGCGCAATCAAGGCATCAATTCAACGCTTTTGATTCTGCGTCACTATTTTCTACACGACTTGGCACTTCAGAATTTGGTATATTCCCCTTTTTCTCATAGGAAGCGCCTAAATGAAAGTTGCCATCGGTATTGGAAGCGCCTACTACAATGGCGAAGACTGGAATGAGTTGGTCGATTACACCGTTGCCGCCGATAAAATGGGCGTTGATTATGTTTGGTCCGCCGAAGCCTGGGGGATGGATGCGGTTGTGCCTTTGGCCTACCTTGCTGCAAAGACCCAGCACATCAAACTCGGCACCGGGATTATGCAAATCAGTTCCCGAGTGCCACCCATGATTGCGATGACAGCCCAAAGCCTCAGAACGGTTTCCAATAACCGGTTCGTTCTTGGCTTAGGGGTCTCCGGCCCGCAAGTGGTGGAAGGATTGCACGGCGCCTCATTCGCCAAGCCCCTATCAAGGCTCCGCGAATGCGTTGACATCATCAAGCTAGGACTTGCCAGCGAACGCATTGCTTATGAGGGCAAGCATTACGTCCTGCCCAGGCCTGGCGGTGAAGGCAAGCCCATCAGACTGTCTCAGCCACCCCAAACCGACCTACCCATCTATTTAGCAACCCTTGGCCCGAAAGCGATGGAGATGACCGGCGAGGTCGCAAACGGCTGGCTCGGTACGTCCTTTATGCCAGAGCAAGCTGATATTTTTTTAGAGCCGCTATTGCGGGGCCTCACAAAATCCGGCCGAACCCTTGCGGATATCGACGTGCAAGTGGGCGGCAGTTTAGAGATCGATGAGGATGTTGAACGCCTGATTGAAGCCCGGCGCCCGGCCATGGCGTTTACCTTGGGCGGAATGGGATCTGCCAACACCAACTTCTACAATGACGCGTTTAAACGCGCCGGCTATGCAGAGGCCGCCGAGAAAGTTCAAGCCCTTTGGGTGGGTGGCGATAAAGCGGCGGCCATTCGCGCAGTGCCAGATGAAATGGTGCTTAAAACCAATCTCATCGGGACGCGTGACATGATTATTGAACGGATTAAGGCCTACGCCGCGGCTGGCGTCACGACCCTCCGGATTAGCACCTCGGGTCAAAACTGGCGCGAACGGACCGAGACACTGGCGGAAGCCACCGATTTGATTCATTCGATTCAGTAACCCATAAACCGTGATCCGTAGGCCATTGGTCGGTCAACAAAGGAGAAGCACCCATGCAACACTGCGCATTTTGTCAGGCCGACGTCATCACGCCGATGTATTACACGACGCCCGAGATTAAGGAACTTCATCAACCTTATGCGGGTTTGCCGCGGGAAGTTTATTGTCGCGCCGAGTGCAGCACCCAACGCTTTGAGGCGTTATTACAGCAAGCCCCAGCACCCAGCGCCGAACACAACTGAAACCCGCCTTAACCTATCAATCGAGCGCAGGCCCATGAATCGATGGCAAATCGGCGACGTCCGAGTTACCCGCATTGTTGAGATGGAAGTCGTGGGCGGCACTCGTTTTATCTTGCCCCAAGCGACCCCAGAGGCCGTTCTGCCAATGCAGTGGTTAGTCCCGCATTTCGCAACGCCTGAAGGCAAACTGATCATGAGCGTGCATGCCCTCGTGATCGAAACAAGCGATCGCCTCATGCTCGTGGATACCTGCATTGGTAATGACAAAATTCGCTCGGTACCCAACTGGCATCAACTGTCCTTACCCTTCCTTGAAGACTTGGCGAAGGCCGGTTACGAACCCGAGCAATTCGACACCATCATGTGTACCCACCTACATGTTGACCATGTTGGTTGGAATACTCGCTTGATCGATGGCGTCTGGGTCCCCACCTTCAAAAATGCACGCTACCTCATTGGCAAAACAGAATACGAACATTGGCAAGCCGCAGACGCAAGCGACTTGAATGATGGCATCTTCGAAGACTCAGTCCTGCCCGTTATGAACGCCGGACTGATGGATCTGGTTGCAGCCGATCATCAAGTATCAGAGGAAGTCAGTTTCGTCTCAACGCCCGGGCATACGCCTGGGCATGTGAGTATTTTAATTCGGTCAAAGGGAGAACAGGCACTCATCACAGGCGATTGCATCCACCACCCCTGCCAGATCGAGCAGACCCAATGGTCGAGTAGCGCGGACTTTGATGCCGACGCGGCAATAACAACTCGAAAAGATCTTTTAAGCACCTATGCGGATCAGCCAACCCTCATCATTGGCACGCACTTCGCAACCCCCACAGCAGGGTACTTGCGGTCAACCGAAACCGGGCATTATCTGGACACAAACCTCGAGCAGCATCCCTAGACGCTTTGAGGTATCATCGAGCCTCGAAAATAAGGCCTGCAGACAATGCTCGAATACCCATTCACCGATATTCCCGCGCCGGGTAAGACCATGGAGGTCGCCCCCGGGGTTTTCTGGCTGCGCATGCCGCTGCCGATGTCCCTCGATCACATCAACCTCTATCTGTTAGAGAGCGACTCTGGCTGGACCGTTGTGGACACCGGCATTCGAGGCCAAGAAACCCAAGATCTGTGGTTAACGATTTTTGAGAACTGCTTGGGCGGTAAACCTGTCGAGCAAATTATTTGTACCCATATGCATCCGGACCATACCGGGCAAACTGGCTTTATTTCAGAGCATTTTCGCGCGCCGCTGCTGATGAGTTATGGCGAGTATTATCAAGCTCGGATGATGCACTACTCCATGCAGGAAAAAGGCTCTTGGCACCTGTCAGACTTTTTCCTCCGTGGCGGGATATCTCAAGAATTGATGGATGCGATGAGCCAAGCCAGAAGTAACTTCGCGCCTGAGCCCGATGACCTCCCCATGCCAAAAAGTTATCAGCGGTTGCGCGATGGCGACAACCTCACCATCGGTGATATTCAGTGGGAAGTCATCGTCGGCAGCGGCCACTCTCCGGAGCACGTTTGTCTCTACTCGAAAAGCCAACGACTCTTATTGTCAGGCGATCAAATTCTACCGGTTATCACAAGTAACGTATCGGTCCATCCGACTGAGCCAGAAGGCGATCCCATGACGGAGTGGTTAACCTCTCATGAAAAATTCAAACCCTTGATTCCCGATGACACACTCGTCTTACCCGCTCACAACAACCCATTTTATGGCGCCAGCGAGCGACTCGATGAACTGATTGCGCATCATGAACACCGTATGCAAATTGTTCTGGACGGGTGCCAAACGCCGACCATCGCGATTGATCTATTACCGGCCTTGTTCGACCGAAAATTAGAAAATCACACCTTGTTTATGGCACTCGGCGAAGGCATCGCGCATATTCACTGCCTGATGACCCGAGGACAAATCAAACGAGAATTAGACGGCGCGGTCTATCGCTATACGACCTTATAACGTTTGTTCTCACAGCTTAGGTCTCACAGACCTAGGTCTCGATCTCCTCAACAAGCCTTGCGCGCAGCGACTGTGGACAACCGACCCTCGGTTAAACGTTATGACCATCAAGCCCGGCCCGGCCGCCTAGATGATGCGGTTAAGACAAAACCCCTTCCGGCACCGCATCCTCAAAAAAGCAGGTGTCAATGCTTCGCCGTGTCGGCGTTCCGAATCGGCCCTTCGGCCACCCGATTGGGATGAGGGCAATGCTCGGCGTCTTAACCGGATCCAATCCTAGGAATCGATCAATCGCCTCGCCATGGGCTCTGTGCGCCGTGGTCAACGACGCGCCCAACCCCACGGCGCGACAAGCCAGCAGGATATTCTGAATCGCCGGGAACAGCGCCTGGCTTTGCGGTTGACCACGCCGGGTCCAACCCGCCACAAATAAATGTACCGGCGCCTCATGGAGGTGCTCGGCTAAATAAATGGCCGCTTTCATATTACGCCGCTTGGCTTCTGGATAATCAGGATCACGAGCGGCGGCAATTGCGGGTGCGATATAAGCCTTGAAGGTCTCGCGATAGAGCGCCGCGATATGCGCTCGGCGCGCTTGATCGGTTACCGCAACAAATTGCCAAGGCTGACGATTGCCGCCGCTGGGCGCAAAGGTGCCCGCTTCACAAACCTTCCGAATCAATTCAATCGGCACCGGGTCCGGCTTCAAGCGCCGGATTGCGCGATTGGTGCGAATGCCTTCCAGGAGCGGCAAATCTTCCCCTAACGTCTCGATATTCATGGGTAACGATACCGACCAATAGGCCCCGGAAACACCACCGGTGATTGTCCGCCATCGGCGCCGACACTCGAGACCCCAAAATAATAATTATCGATCACAACATTTTTAAGCGTGTACGCGTCAACATCTGCAGCCCAGCGAGAATGCGTCCATTGGGGCGAGGTGGTCAACCGCCAGTGAACCCGGTAACCCACCGCGCCGGGCACCCGTTGCCAGCGCAACGTGGTGTCCGCTGAGACCTGACCTTCGATTGAAACCCCCTCCGGGGGTGCCGGCGCGCCCGCTAAGGCGGCAAGGCTGACCACATTTAGGGCTGTGACGCTTGCCGCATAGTCGAAGTCGACGCCACTGAGGACATCACCAAACAGTCGGTCATTTTCCTGACGCAGATCCTGATGCTGTCGGTCATAGTGTTCATTGGTTTCCATAATCCGAACCCCCGGAAAACCAACTTCGTTAAACGGCCGGTGATGTCCGCCGCGACCAAATCGATCCAGACGGTAAATCATCATTACGTCGAGATTATCGAAATAACGATCCGCAAGATTATCAATATAGCGGGCCACATTACGCGAGGGGCTATCCACCTCACCGCCGGTAAATCGCCGTAAGCGCCGCTCTGCTTCGGTTTCGATCGCGCGCGTGCCTTCAGAAAAGACGCGCACACTCGTGTTGTCCACAACCCCATTAATGCCCGTGATATTGCCAATCATGTCGTTGTTGAGCACCGCTTCGATATACCAGCCTTCGGCTTTGGCCTGCTCTGCTAGAATCTTACCCCCAAAGAGGCCCTGCTCTTCGCCCGATAGCCCTGCCAGCACAATGCTTGCTGCAAAACGCCGTTGACTTAACACCCGGGCCGCCTCTAACACGCCCGCCATTCCGGAGGCGTTATCATTGGCGCCAGGAGAATCTGATGTGGCATCCATCGGGTCGCTCACTCTGGAATCGATATCCCCGCTCATCAGCACATAACGATTGGGATCGGTCTCACCACGTAAGATCGCGATCACGTTCACCACGTCCGTCGCCTCTGGGATTCTCGGTTCCCCAGAAATGGCGGCGCCCTTCACTTGAATCTCAAGACAACCACCGCAGGCCAGCGAAATGCGCCGAAATTCTGCTTCGATCCATCGTCTAGCTGCGCCAATACCACGCTCGTTTGACTCGGTATCACTCAACGTATGGCGCGTGCCAAAGCCGGCCAAGGTCGTGATATCTTGCTCAATCCGGCTCGCCTGAACGGCCTCTTTTAAAGCCAGCAATTCGGTCTCAAGGGTCGATGATTGCACCAATGATGCCCAAGTGAGTAACGAGGCCAACAAGCCCGACAAGGCATTTTTGACCCAAGCCGTCCTCATAGCGGCAGTCCACCCACGGCTTGATTAATGCTGCCATCTTCGTTGTAGGCCCGCATCAACAGTTCCGCAATGCGCATTTGATGCACTTCATCGGCGCCATCGGCCAGTCGCGCCCAGCGCGCCTGTTGCATCATGCCCGCGAGCGGCGTGTCGGTCGAATAACCCAGCGCGCCATGGACCTGCATGGCGCGATCAATCACCCGCCAAAGGGTATTGGCCACATGATGCTTGGCCATCGAGACCTCTTGCTTAAACTCAAGGCCTTGCTCTATTTTGTAGGCCGCATGCAGCACCATGAGTTTTGAGGCATACAACTCCATTGCGGAATCCGACATCATCCATTGAATACTCTGTTTCTCGGATAAATAACTGCCATGGGAAAAGCGCTTTTGCGCGCGGTCTACCAACATCTCTAATGCCATTTCAATTTGGCCCAACCAGCGCATGCAATGCGCGAGACGCGCAGGTCCCAAGCGAACCTGGCCTAATTTATGACCACCGCCGCGCTCACCCAAAAGATGGGTTTTGGGCACCCGCACATTGGTGTATTTAATCTCTGGATGATTGTGCCGTCCGCCCATGGTTTCCACATCCCGAATAATTTCGAACCCTGGGGTGTTGGTTGGGACAATAAAGGCTGAATTACGCGCTTGGGGGATTTCCGCATCGGGATCCGTTCGAGCGATGACGATGGCAAAATCTGCGCCCTCCGCACCCGAGGTAAACCATTTGTGGCCATTAATCACCCACTCATCGCCTTCCTCAACCGCACTGGTTTGAATGAGCGTCGGGTCAGAGCCTGCAACGTCCGGTTCCGTCATCGAAAAACAAGAACGCGCAGTGCCGTCTAGCAAGGGCTGTAAAAAGTGCTCGCGCTGATAATCAGTCGCGAAATGATAGAGCGTGTGCATATTGCCTTCATCCGGCGCCTGCGCATTAATAATGTAAGGCCCCATCGGAATCTTTGCCGCTTCCGCCGAGACCGCAGCCAATGCCGTCACACCCCAGTCCCATCCCGCCCACATCCTGGGGCATGTGGGGTAGCCAGAAGCCCTCAGCTTTGGCTGTTTGCCGCAAGGACTTGACCAGCGCCGACCAATCGGCGCGCTCGGCATCTTTATCCGCCTGCAGCGCAGCAAAAGCTGGCTTCACCGTTTCGTGCAGAAATGCTCGCATCATCAAACGCGCGTCTTCGACTTCTTGGCTAAAGCTAAAATCAATGGGCATGGGGGTCACTCCTTTTGAGGTTGGTTTGGGTACCGCCACTGGGATTAGAACCCCAGAAAATTGAACGCATTGGTCTGACAGATCGTCGTATACTGGCACCCACAACCATCAGCCCAACCTCGAGTGTCACCCATTTACACCCAAGCGATCAACCAGCCAGCACGTTTATGAATGAAATTTCTGCCACCGCCGCCTTTCACCATCTTGAGTCGATTCTGCACCAAACCCTACCCAGTTGCGCCCTTGAGGTCGCGCGCATCCCCTTGTGCCCAAGCATCCAGTTAGCCTTACTGCAAGCCGAACTGCCCCAGAGCCCCTTACCGGACGCTGAGATGCGACAAGTAATTGCGGCACCTGCTTACTGGTGCTTTTGTTGGGCGAGCGGCCAGGTACTGGCGCAGTACTTGCTGGCCCACCCTGAGCGGGTGGCGGGTAAATCGGTGGTTGATTTTGGCGCGGGATCAGGGGTTGTTGGCATCGCAGCAAGGCTCGCTGGCGCAAGCGAGGTCTTAGCGGTTGATCTCGACCCAGCGGCGCTTGCCGCCTGCGCGGTGAATGCGGCAATCAACGGCGTGCAGCTCACCTTGGCGTCTGATCTGGGTTCGATTGAAACGCCGATTGATCTGATCATCGCCGCGGATGTGCTCTATGATCGCGACAACTTGCATTTTCTGGAAGCGCTGCCGACGCTGGCGACAGACGTTTTAATCGCTGATTCCCGTATCAAAAATTTCAACCATCCCCATTATCGGTTGCTGCAGACTCAGACTGCGACGACCTGGCCGGACCTGGAAGAACATCCAGAGTGCAACCAGGTTCGGCTATTCGAGCATACGCGTTCAACCTAGAACAATGAGCCACCCGGTTCACCGCGTCGAAGCCCTGCGAACTCAAAATGCTGGAAAAAACCGACTTAGCCGAGCACTAATTCCGCGATCGTTCGCATTTGATCCACATTTTTCGTATTGACCAAAAGCGACGTGACCGGGGGAGTCGCGCCAAGCATCCAGCCGGTCACGGATCCGCTCAATCGGTCCAACCAAGGAGATCTCATCGGCGAAGCTTGACGGCACCGCTTGAAAGGCCTCATCTTTTTTACCGGCCAAAAATAAATCCTGAATCTGCTTGGCTTCCGCCTCGAATCCCATACGACCCATGAGTTCGGTATGGAAATTACGACTCTTCGCGCCCATGCCGCCAATGTAAAGCGCCAGCCCATGCTTCACCGGGATCAAGCCCTGCTCCACATCGTCACAAATATTAACCGCCAAACCCTGCATGATTTCAAAGTGCGGGGGGCGATGCTCGATCTGATCGGCATAAACCGCTTGTCGATAAGGTGAGTAGTACAACGGCAACCAACCATCGGCAATCTCGGCGGCCAGGGTGACATTTTTCGGGCCTTCAGCGCCCAGAAAGATCGGAAGATCTGCCCGCAGCGGATGGGTGATCGGCTTCAGCGGCTTGCCCAAACCCCAGGCACCCTCACCGGTGTACGGCAACGGGTAATGGGCCCCAGCACTAGAAACCGGCGCCTCACGACGCAGCACCTGTCGGATAATATCCACATACTCCCGGGTTCGAGACAGGGGTTTTGCAAACGGCTGGCCATACCAACCCTCAACCACCTGCGGGCCCGACACCCCCAGTCCCAAGATCATGCGACCTTTGGAGAGATGATCCAAGGTCAAGGCTGCCATGGCCGTGGCGGTTGGCGTCCGCGCCGACAACTGCGCGACAGCCGTACCCAGCCGGATACGATCGGTGTGCGCCCCAATCCAAGCCAACGGCGTAAAGACGTCCGAGCCCCAGGCTTCGGCCGTGAAGATGGCGTCATAGCCCAGGCGCTCGGCTTCTTGGGCCACCGAGACCATGCGCGGGGTCCGGTCCAGCGCCCCAATACCCCATTTGCATCCCTAATTTAAGATCCTTCATGCCTTAATCTCCGTACTAACAACCATTTGGTAAGCATCCTATCACGAGCATCGTACCCCTGTTGAGCGTGAAGCTTTTACACCGAAGCATGACTTTAAAGCGGCTTTTTTGCAGATTCACGGCGCATTAGCTGAGCCCTCTATAATTTTTTCGCTTGGAATCATAGCGACAACGCCAGCGCGCTGGTATGCTAGCCCTCTTTTTCAAACATGCTTTTTTCAACGACGAGAGACTGGTTATGGCAGAAGACAAAGACAATCAAAAGACAGGATCCGGCGGCATCATCGAGGAGAAGTTGTTCAAATCTCGATCAATCTCGGTATTTGGTTCGGTCGATGAAAAACTCGCGCGCACGGTCAGTCAGCAATTACTGGCCTTGTCCGCAGAAAGCGATGACCCCATTACCTTGTACATCAGCTCTCCCGGCGGCCATGTAGAATCAGGCGATGTCATCTACGACATGATCAAGTTTGTGAAGCCCATCGTTCGCGTCGTGGGAACCGGCTGGGTTGCCAGTGCGGCGACCAATATTTATCTTGCGGCCAAGAAAGAAAACCGGTTTTCATTGCCCAACACCCGGTATCTGGTGCACCAGCCTTCTGGGGGCTCAAGGGGCAACGCAACCGACATCAAAATTCAGATGGAAGAGATCCTGAAGACCAAAGAGCGGATCAATAAGATCATCTCGGACGAAACCGGTCGGGCCCTTGAACAGGTTGAAAAAGATACCGACCGGGACTACTGGATGAGTGTTGATGAGGCCATTGAATACGGCATCGTCAACCGCGTAATCCACTCGATCACCGAACTCGGCTAGGGCCCAAAGCGCAAACGATTATGCCGGCTGATCTAGGCCGTCAGCCCTTTTTGGGGTCGTTAACAGATAGTAGCAATACCCACCCAGGGCGCCTGCGAGGCCTTGGAGCATGAGCCCCATAATCGTTCGGGTTGGCGCGATCCCGGAGATGCCGAACACTTGCTTCAAGATAAGATGAATGGCCAGCAAGGCCACAAAGCCCCCCAGCACAAATCCCAAGCGCCGAAGGTTTGGATACCGCCGGATCACCAAGGCGGTCACCGGCAAGGCAATTAGATACGCCACACAAATAACCGGTAAATAGATCGCGGTCATATTTAGAATATCATGCAAGGCCGTCTCCAGTCGTTGACCGACCGTGATGTCAAAGCCCATACCCACAATCTCCGCGATATTCCCTTGGGAGATCACGATACAACCGATCAGATAAGCGGCCAGCACTGCAGCCCCATAACCCAGAATAATTCGCATAAACCCCTATCCTTCACTTTATTTCTTGAGCGCTTAGTGTAACGCAATGTCGGCGATTTGTTGCCCGCTGCAAGCATAACCCATTGAACGCAGGAAGATCCCCCGTACCGGCTTAGCTGGTATACTGCCCAATATCATCTAATCCAATTTCCTAAGGGGCGTTATGAATCGCATTATTTTCACCCTGCTTGCGCTGCTCTCAGCTCCGATTCACGCAGAATACGTCAGCCGAGTTGTGGCAGAAGGATTGGCCTTTCCTTGGTCCATGACGTTCATCGATGACGATACCTTCATCGTTGCCACCCGGTCAGGCACCCTAGAACAAATTCGGCTTTCAACCTCAGAACAACTGACCTTAAGCGGCACACCCGAAACCTATGTTGAAAGTCAGGGCGGTTACTTCGATCTGATTCTTGATCCTGATTTCACCAACAACCGACGATTGTATCTTGCCCTCGCGGAGGGCCCCGCTGAGGCCAATGCCACTGCCATTTATCAAGCCGTGTTAGGACAGACTGGGCTGACGGCCGTCACCAAAATCTTCCGGGGCACGCCCAACAAGGACACCCCCGCCCACTATGGCGGGAAATTAGCTTTCCTTGCGGATGCGACCCTGCTGCTGACCACCGGCGACGGCTTCGAGTACCGAGAAGCAGCCCAAGATCCCTTCAGCCAATTGGGTAAAATTCTAAGACTAAAAACCGATGGTTCCGCGCCTGAGAACAACCCCTTTGCCGATGGCAAAGAGGGCGATCCTTATGTCTATAGCTATGGCCATCGAAACCCACAGGGCCTTGCCGTATCCAGCTCTGGCCAAATCTGGGCCCACGAACACGGCCCCCAAGGCGGCGATGAACTCAACCACATTCGCCCTGGCAACAACTACGGCTGGCCGGCGACGTCTTTTGGGATCAATTATTCCGGCGCGCGCATCACGCCCCTGACGTCGGCTGAGGGCATTACGCCCCCGGTGACCTATTGGCTGCCCAGTATCGCCCCCTCGCACTTGCTGATTTACCAAGGCGCATTATTTGAAGATTGGCAAGGCAGCTTTATGGTGAGCGCCCTTGTTGATCAAGATGTGAAGCGCCTTACGCTGGACGACAACAGTGTAACCACCTCGGAGTCCTTGTTTGGCGAGCTTGGTGCCCGCATCAGAGGCATACACGAAGGGCCGGACGGCGCGATTTACCTACTGACCGACAGTGACCCCGGGTCAGTGATTGAGATTCGTCCAAAAACCGTCGCGCCATTGACCGAGCCATTGACCGAGCCATCATAATTCTTAGGGAAGAACTCAGCCTAGGGAAAGTCAATTCCTACCGGCGCCCAAGTGCTAGGATCACCCCGAAAGCCCGGTAGGATGCCCTCCAGGTGGGTGGGTTGAATTCGAATGAGCTGGTAATCATCCGGAAAGTTGGGGTAGAGCTTCGCAGAGTCTTTGTCCCGTCGCAGGGCCCTTTTCGTCGCCAAATCAGACACCAGCGTCGCCTCGCCCATCAAAGACACATAACTTTTTAGCGTCTCGCTAAAATAATGCAGGGTCACCCGGGGCGTCTTTCTGATTTCTGCGACTTTCCTCGTATTGGGCCTTGTGGCAACCCACACCACCCAGTCAGCATCCGGGGCAAAGGCATCGACGGTCCGGGCTTTGGGCTGCCCGATTGCATCAACCGTAATGAGCGTCGGAAAGGCTGTTGCCATCACAACTTGCCGGGCGGCAAGCAGCACTTGATCATCTTGAGAAACCGGCTCGGCCCGTAGGCTGAGCGTTGTGAAAAGTAGGGTCAAACCCGATAAGCACAACACAACAACAGATTGTCTATACGAACGCAAAGCGTTCAGTTCAGCCTTGCGTTTCATAACCATTGCCCTGCCCTGATTGAAGCGTCGCCTTCGTAGTCAACCGCTCGCGCTGAAGCGCAGTATTTCTAGGTATCAAGCTTACGTTGCAGGCCAGATCCTCAACCCGTGCATTCAACCT
>CAJJAX010000028.1 GCA_905182155.1 uncultured Pseudomonadales bacterium | reverse complement strand
AGCAGCCACAAAACCACCGGATGTGAGACCCGAGATCGCCAGCGTCCGCTGGCTATCAGCCACCGTGCTGTTCAATAGCACAACATCGCCCAGCAACGCCCCATCAGCACTGATCAGTTGACCAAAGATATCACTGCCCGCAGGATCACCACCGTCATACCAGCTCACCAGCATCCGGCCATCAGCCAGCGCCGTTATCTTAGGATCATAAGGATTACTGGCGTCGTGGAAGATCTGTGAGTCGATCAGCAACTCACCGGCATTACTGTATTTACTGAAGTAGCCCGCACCATCACCACTCACAGCCCAAAAATTGCCCTCAACATCCGACGCAATATCAGAGTTACCGCTAAAGCGCTGCGGGTTTACCGGCAGCTCAGACCCAATCTTTATGCCATCCGCATCAAAGACCTGTCCTTTAACCGCCCCACTACTACCATGCCAGACCACCATAAAATGGCCATTCGCCGCACTGGCCACACTTTGTTTGGATTGCCAACCTGAGATCAACGTGTTCACTAAAAACTCAGACGATACTGGCTCGAACCCAGACGTATAAATACGGCCATAAATACCGCCCGCACTACCGTCTTTCCCGGCTCTGTCCGACCAGACAACCACAAACGTGTCATTGGGCATTGCGGCCGTTCTAGGATTGATTTGCTCACCGCTCGGATCGGCAATATTAAGCACGGTTGTCCCAGAGCTAAAAAATGCCCTAGGCGAGACCGACGAATCACAAATATCGCCAATGCCATCGCCGTCGGTATCGACCTGATTGGGGTTCGCCGCTAATGGGCAGTTATCCGCTCTGTCTCCAACGTCATCGCCGTCCGTATCGGTACCGGAGGGATTAGTGCGTAAATTCGTCAGTATCATAAATGCCATCGTTGTCATCATCCACATCACAGATATCGCCGAGCCCATCGAAATCTAATTAAATGGAAAAAACTTTTCTGAATTTAAAGGGCAATTATCAAGCTCGTCTCTGACACCATCACCATCAAATCAGAAACGGTTGAAACATCAGAGAGTAAAAAGCTCCTCGCAAAAACATCTAACGACTCTTTAAAACCACTCCACGCGGCGACAAAACTGCCACTCGTCAACTCTATAAAATCAATACTCTGGTTCGATGCCCCCGAGAACTCTACCGTATCGCTAACCGCTTCATTCGCGCCTTCCGGAGATCCATCAGCCGCATAAGCCTGCAAGTAAACCTGCCGTGGATCAGCAGCGCTTCGCCAACCGACAATAAAGCCGCCATCGCTACGCGCTCGCACACTGGGGAATGTCTGCTCACCCGCAACGTCTGTATTAACTCTGAACTCAGCGCCACCGACACCTGACGCATCAAATACCCGAGCGTAAACATCATTAAGATCCCCACTCGGCAATGCGGATTGCCATACAGCAACAAATCCGCCGGATTTTAGCCCGGCAATAAAAGGATCTTTCTGCTGGCTGTCTGTCGTCGTGCTGTTTAAGGAGACGATGTCCCCCGACAAGGCGCCATCGGCGTTCAAAACTTGGCCGTAAATATTGCTGGCGCTATTATCCCCGTCATACCAGCTGACCAGCATTCGGCCATCCGCAAGGGCCGCAATCTTTGGACTATAGGGGGTAGCGCCCCCATGAAAGATCTGCGAATCGACCAGCAACTCACCGGCGTTACTGTATTTACTGAAGTAACCCCCTTCAGCCACAACCCAAAAATCACCTTCAACATCTGAGGCAATATCGGAATTACCGCGGGGTGGATTTACCGGCAACTCAGGCCCGAGCTTGACGCCATCGGCATTAAATACCTGACCTCTTACGTGCGAACCTTCGCCGTGCCAGATCACCATAAAATGACCATTCGGTGCACTCGCCGTACTTTGTTTCGATTGATAGCCATTGGTGATGGTGTTCACCATCAAATCAGGCGAGACCGGAACGAATCCCGACGTGTAGATACGGCCAAAGATGCCGCCTTTACTGCCATCTTTGGCGACCCTGTCTGACCAGACAACCACAAACTTGTCGTCTGGCAATGGGGCAATACTGGGATTGATCTGATCACCGCTAAAGGCTGTGTTCAACCTGGTCGTCGCCGAGGCATAAACAACATTCTTGGATACCAACGTATCGCAGGCATCACCAATACCATCACCGTCTGAATCGGCCTGATCGGGATTTGCAATTAACGGACAATTATCGTCGTCATCAATAATGCCATCGCCATCAAAATCTGATGGGGCTGACAAATCAGAAAAGCTAAAGCTTCTCCCAAAGATATCAGACGTCCCTTTAAACGCCGTCCAAGCCGCAACAAAGCGGCCACTCGTTAGCGCCACAAGCTCAATTTCCGAACTCGAGGCAACCGCAAAATCTGGATCACGACTGATGACCTCATTGATGCCCTCCGGCGATCCACCGGCTGCATAAGCTTGCAGATAAACCTGCTGCGGCGGCGCCGTGTCCGTCCAACCAATCACAAACCCACCATCGCTGCGCGCAATCACATCAGGCGATACCTGGTTTTCAAAACCCTGGGTATTCACCCTGAACTCAGCGCCGCCCGCGCCCGAGGCATCAAACACCCGAGCATAAATACCAGATATAAAGAGGCTGCCGTCTTGAAGATACGACTGCCAAGCAGCCACAAAACCACCGGATGTGAGACCCGAGATCGCCAGCGTCCGCTGGCTATCAGCCACCGTGCTGTTCAATAGCACAACATCGCCCAGCAACGCGCCATCCGCACTGATCAGTTGACCAAAGATATCACTGCCCGCAGGATCACCACCGTCATACCAGCTCACCAGCATCCGGCCATCAGCCAGCGCCGTAATCTTAGGATCATAAGGATTACTGGCGTCGTGGAAGATCTGTGAGTCGATCAGCAACTCACCGGCATTACTGTATTTACTGAAGTAGCCCGCACCATCACCACTCACAGCCCAAAAATTGCCCTCAACATCCGGCGCAATATCAGAGTTACCGCTAAAGCGCTGCGGGTTTACCGGCAGCTCAGACCCAATCTTTATGCCGTCCGCATCAAAGACCTGTCCTTTAACCGCCCCACTGCTGCCGTGCCAGACCACCATAAAATGGCCATTCGCCGCACTGGCCACACTTTGTTTGGATTGCCAACCTGAGATCAACGTGTTCACTAAAAAATCAGACGATACTGGCTCGAACCCAGACGTATAAATACGGCCATAAATACCGCCCGCACTACCGTCTTTCCGGCTCTGTCCGACCAGACAACCACAAACGTGTCATTGGGCATTGCGGCCGTTCTAGGATTGATTTGCTCACCGCTCGGATCGGCAATATTAAGCACGGTTGTCCCAGAGCTAAAAAATGCCCTAGGCGAGACCGACGAATCACAAATATCGCCAATGCCATCGCCGTCGGTATCGACCTGATTGGGGTTCGCCGCTAATGGGCAGTTATCCGCTCTGTCTCCAACGTCATCGCCGTCCGTATCGGTACCGGAGGGATTAGTGTGTAAATTCGTCAGTATCATAAATGCCATCGTTGTCATCATCCACATCACAGATATCGCCGAGCCCATCGAAATCTAATTAAATGGAAAAAACTTTTCTGAATTTAAAGGGCAATTATCAAGCTCGTCTCTGACACCATCACCATCAAAATCAGAAACGGTTGAAACATCAGAGAGTAAAAAGCTCCTCGCAAAAACATCTAACGACCCTTTAAAACCACTCCACGCGGCGACAAAACTGCCACTCGTCAACTCTATAAAATCAATACTCTGGTTCGATGCCCCCGAGAACTCTACCGTATCGCTAACCGCTTCATTCGCGCCTTCCGGAGATCCATCAGCCGCATAAGCCTGCAAGTAAACCTGCCGTGGATCAGCAGCGCTTCGCCAACCGACAATAAAGCCGCCATCGCTACGCGCTCGCACACTGGGGAATGTTTGTTCACCCGCAACGTCTGTATTAACTCTGAACTCAGCGCCACCAACACCTGACGCATCAAATACCCGAGCGTAAACATCATTAAGATCCCCACTCGCCAATGCGGATTGCCATACAGCAACAAATCCGCCGGATTTTAGCCCCGCAATAAAGGGCTCTTCTTGATTCCCCTCAGTCGCGCTGTTTAGCTGTGATACATCACCCGATAGCGTGCCATCGGCATTCAGGATCTGACCAAAAATATCACTATTGCTGTTACCCCCGTCATACCAACTCACCAGCATTCGGCCATCAGCAAGGCTCGCAATTTTTGGGTCATAAGGGTTGTCAGCCTCATAGAAGGCCTGCGACTCAATCAGCAACTCACCCGCGTTACTGTATTTACTGAAGTAACCTGCGCCATCACCGCTGACCACCCAAAAGTTACCATCCACATCTGAGGCTACGTCTGAGTTGCCACTAAAGCGCTGCGGATTTACCGGAAGCTCAGGCCCAAGTTTGACACCATCAGCATCAAATAACTGGCCTCTCACACGCGAGCCTTCGTCGTGCCAGATCACCATAAAATCACCATTCGGCGCACTCGCCGTACTTTGTTTCGATTGATAACCATTTGTGATGGTGTTCACTAACAAGTCAGGCGTCACAGGCACAAACCCTGATGTGTAAATACGACCAAAGATGCCGCCTTTACTGCCGTCTTTGGCGACCCTGTCTGACCAGACAACCACAAATTTGTCGTCTGGCAACGGAGCAATACTGGGATTGATCTGATCACCGCTAAGGGCTGTGTTCAATCTCGTTGTGGTCGAACTGAAAACGAGGTTATCAGCGGCTAAAGATCGTTCTGCCGTGTTTAAAATAAATAAAAATGATAGGAAATGGAGAAGTGCCTTTGCACCTATTTTTTGATACATACTTATCTCATAGCCTAAAATCGATCCGAGGCTAGATCTTAATTAATCCTTTTCAGAAAATAAATACCAAGCGTCCACGCGAGTGGACACTTGAAACCTTTCTTACGGAAAGTACTTCTGATGACCACGATCGTGATGCCGCCTTAGCACGGCTAAGCGACGTGATCTAACGATTCTAGGCTTAGCATAAAAGTCTGCTAAATCTTGAGGTACTGCTTTAGAAAAGTAATACACGCCACCTTTGCGGTAGGTGTAAGAAGGGTGCTTCAGTGTCCTCAATTTTGTCTACTCCTATTCAGCTATTTCGGAAAAATCCGATGCTAAACAAGAAGTTAACAACTTGAAAAAGAAGATAATTGGTGGAGCTAGAGCGGGATCGAACCGTCGACCTCGTGACTGCCAGTCACGCGCTCTCCCAGCTGAGCTATAGCCCCACACGAAACTTTTAAGATCCTCGGTGGATGGATCTGTCGACTCAGAGTGCGTGACCGTCCCGCGCTGTCGTGCGCGACCCCGGCCCAGCTAATCTATCGCCCCACACGAAACTTTTAAGATCCTCGGTGGACGGATCTGTCTTCATCAACAGCCCTAAATCAGCACTTATCAACGAAGACGCGCATCCTATCGCGATCGCTACATTCGTTCAAGTAGTTCAGCGTTAAGCCCGCGGCAATCGACTGCCTGGCGCAGGCGGCGCCTCCGGCGGCCCCGCAAAACACTGGGCAATGTTCATCCATTCGTGCGCTGCATCCCCATACAAGGTGAGATCCACATCCGCCACATTCCGCACCTGCGTTACTACATGACAAAAATCAACCGCGCTGCCTTCAACGAAGTTATCTTCCGAGAAGTCGTTAAAGCTCCAGACCGCCCCGCTCGGCGCCGTGAGCTCAACATAAGGTGCAGGCCCCGGCGGCGTCTGCTTTCGGTTCACGAAGGTCCAGCCATAAGTCTTGACCCCAATCACCACAATATTCTGAATTCTGTCGGAATCAACTCGGGTTTGTCCTAGCTCGTCAAACACTGCCTGGCCATGGGCCCAGGTTTCCATTTGGCGGGCTGTGCCGAACATTTTGACCCCCATGTCTGGGCCAAACCAGGGCACACGGGCATCCGGCGCAAGCTTGCCAAGCAAGGTGGATAAATCTTGTAGTTCCGAGAACCACCGCGCCAGCAGCGCCTCGCCTTCAAGCGTTGGGTTCATAAACGCGCTGGTTTTTGAGGCATCCTGCTTCATGGCCAGAAATTGATCTGGGTCGGTGAGCGCGAGCTTCGCCGCCAAATCCGTGCCGTGCAGATGCTGCACGACTTTATTGATGGTCCAGTTTTTAAATGTGGTCGGGCGCGTCCAATCCGCCGCACTTAGATCAGTGAGCAGCGTATGGAGCACCTGTCCCTCCAATAAAAAGTCCTCAGCAATCGTGCTCATGATGCGCTCCCTAACTGTCGGTATTCCGCCTCGAGCTTCTTGGCTGCCTTTTTAGACACCCCGCCCAAGGTATTGAGCGCATGCCGAACCCGGGCACGGGTCAAATCCGGCCCCAAAACCACCATCGAATCAAACAGCGGCGGCGCCACCGAGCGGCCGCTGATGGCAATAAAGAGCGGCGCTAGAAAGTCGCGAATCTTTAGCTCCATGGCCTCGGCAAGCTGCTTTAAATCGGCTTGCAGCACCTCGCTGCGCCAGTCGCTGGCCTGTTCTAAGTACCAAAGACTGAACTGCAGCACTTTAATTGCGACCTCGGGTTCCGTTTTCAACTTCGCGAATTGCGCCGCCTCAATCAGTGGCAGGCCTTCCAATAAAAAACCCGCCAAAGGCGCCACATCGCTGAACACTTCAACCCGTTCTTTGATCAGCGGAATAATCTGCATGAGTTTGTCTCGGTTAAAAGCCCAATCGGCTAATCGGTCTGCGAGCGCCTCATCATCCAAGGTTTCTCGCAGCCAGCGGCCGTTCAGCCATTTGAGTTTTTCAACATCAAACACCGGGGCGCCCATGCTGATCCGGTCGATATCGAAATTCGCGACCATTTCATCCAAGGTAAACTTCTCTTCCCCGGACGGCATGCTCCAACCCAGCATCCCCAAATAATTCAGGACCGCTTCCGGCATATAGCCCATATCCTTATAGAACCGAATACTGGTCGGGTTCTTACGTTTGCTCAATTTGCTTTTGTCGGGATTGCGGAGCAGCGGCATGTGAATGAGCTCTGGCATGTCCCAACCAAAGTACTGGTAAAGTAATTGATGCTTAGGGGCTGAGTTAATCCACTCTTCGCCACGAATCACATGGCTGATCTCCATCAGGTGATCATCCACCACCACGGCCAAATGGTAGGTCGGAAACCCATCGGCTTTTTGCAGTACCTGCATATCAATCTGGGCGTACTCAATCTCAATCTCGCCGCGCAATCGGTCCTGAATCCTGCAAACACCCGTCTCAGGCACGCGCATCCGAACAACCGAAGACGTGCCGGCAGCCTGCTGGGTTGCAACTTCATCCATTGTTAACAGGCTACACAAGCCGTCATAACGCGCTGTCTGGCCGCCCGCCATTTGCGCTTTTCGCATCTCATCCAAGCGGGCGCTGGTGCAAAAACAATGAAACGCATGGCCCTTGTCCAACGGTTTGAACTTCCTGGGTATGCGCCATATACATGGGCAGCCGCTCGCTCTGCCGATAGGAACCCTTGGGCCCGCCCACGTCAGGGCCTTCATCCCACTGCAGCCCCAGCCACTTCAAGGAATCGATTATGGTTTGTTCCGAGGCTTTGGTGCTGCGCGCAAGGTCCGTGTCTTCAATGCGCAACAAAAACTCACCCCCATGCTGCTTGGCAAAGCAATAACTAAACAGCGCCATGTAAGCGGTGCCGACATGCGGGTCTCCCGTTGGCGATGGTGCCACACGTGTTCTAACCATAACGTTTACTCACTTATTTGACGCTCTGCTTGTTTAGAGCTCTGCTTGTTTAGAGCTCTGCTTGAGGCTGCTGCCGGGCAAAAGGCTATTCCAGCGAACAACCCTTGCGTCGGTGATGGTACACTACCTGCCATCAAAGATTAATTCAGAATTCATGACTCACCCAATCCTTTCCGTTGCGCCCATGATGGGTTGTACCGACCGCCATTTTCGCTACCTGCTGCGCCTGATCAGTCCGAAGGCGCTGCTGTACAGCGAAATGATTACGACCGGCGCCCTGCTCTACAACGCGCCCGAGGCTTTTTTGCAGCACGCCCAGGACGAGCCGGTGGCGCTGCAATTGGGCGGCAGCGACCCCAAAGCCCTCGCCGCCTGCGCGGTGCTCGCCGAAGCATTCGGCTACCAAGAAGTGAACCTAAACTGCGGCTGCCCAAGCGATCGCGTTCAAACCGGCGGCATCGGCGCCTGCCTTATGGCAACCCCTGAAGTGGTAGCCGACTGCTTTCGCGCCATGCAAGCCGCAACCTCCCTGCCGATCACCATCAAGTGCCGAATCGGCATTGATGATCACGACAGTTATGACGACTTCTTGGCCTTCATCGCGCCGAATTATGACGCGGGTTGTCGCTTGTTTGTAGTGCACGCCCGCGCGGCCATCCTTAAGGGGCTTTCCCCCAAAGATAATCGAGAGATTCCACCCCTGAAATACGACTATGTCACACGTATCCAAAAAGATTTTCCAGAGGCCGTGTTTGTTTTAAACGGCGGCCTCAAAACCGTCAAGGATGTACTCGCTGCGCGCCAGAAAGTCCCGAGCCTTATGTTGGGGCGCGCCATCTATAATGACCCCTGGTTGCTGCACCGGCTCGATGTCGCGCTCGATCAAGCCCACGCCATTGACCCGGCGGCCATCATTGATCAATTTCGAGACTATATGCAGGTACAATTAGCCCAAGGGGTTCGCTTAAAGCACATGACACGCCACCTACTCGGGCTGTATCTTGGACAACCCGGCGCCAGAAGCTACCGGCGTTATCTGAGCGAGCATATGTTTGAAGACGACGCCGGTATTGAAGTTTTTGACCAAGCGATCACGCACCCCCATTCACCCAACAGGACCGCAATATATGATGAATAAACTCACCACTTGGTTTACCCAATCAATCGACGCCCCCACTGCGGCTGATGAGCAGCCCGATGAGCTCGAACTGGCCACCGCGGCACTGATGATGGAAGTGGCCCGGGCAGATTTTGAGCAAAGTGAAGAAGAGCGCAGCCTCATGCTACAAAAACTGGGCACGCGCCTGAAGCTCACCGATGAGGCGGTCGCAGGCCTACTCTTGCTCGCCCAAGATGCCTCCGATGACGCCCACGACCTCTACAGCTTTACCAGTGTTATTAATGAGCGCTTTAAATATCCCGAGAAGAAACAACTCGTGGTGAACCTTTGGGAAATTGCTCTGGCCGATGCCCACATCGACCCCCAAGAAGATCACATCATCCGCCGAATCGCAGGCCTGCTGAGTGTGGATCATAGCGACGTCATCCACGCTCGAGCCAAAGCACGCGGCCAATAACCTTGATCGTCGGCGCGTCTCAGCGCCCCCACCTAATGGGTGCTTTACCCAATTGCCGGCTGATTGGACCGTTTTTTAGGAACTGCTGTCGTTGCGGGTGTGGCAGATTTTTCTGTTTTAGAAACACGTCACATTGAACGACCTTTACAGCAGACTGCACATTTTAGAGACGTCCCGCGGACAGAACTGCCGCTTACACACGCATTTATTCGCCGAGTATCCCTCAAATCAGCTAACATTTTCGATCCTTAACCGGCAGAAGAACTGCACTGTTGCAAGCGCACTACCGGAAAAACCACGGGCGCAAGTTTTCGAGAAATGAGCTGGATCACGCAAATGACATCAATTACCTTCACAGAACTCCACGATGAAATTCTCGCCTGTCGAATTTGCGAGCCGTACTTAGATGCAGGTGTGAACCCCATTGTACAAATTCACCCAAAGGCAAAAATCCTGATTGCTGGACAAGCACCCGGGCGAAAGGTGCATGAAACCAATATCCCATTTAACGACGCGAGCGGTGATCGACTTCGCGATTGGATGGGTATCGACAAAGCGTCTTTCTACGATTCCCAACACGTTGCCATTGTACCCATGGGATTCTGTTTCCCAGGAAGCGATAAGTCAGGTGATTTAGCGCCACGGAAAGAATGTGCCCGACAGTGGCGACAAAGTGTGCTCGACCAACTACCCAATATTCAGCTGACAATATTGATCGGGACCTTCGCGATGAAATGGCATCTTGGTAACTCGATGGGCAAGAATCTGACGGAGACTGTACAAAATTGGCAAAGTTATCCAGAGGGTGTTTTTCCTCTGCCACATCCCAGCCCTAGAAATTTCGGCTGGTTCATGAAAAACCCATGGTTCGATGAGAACATATTACCGGAGCTAAAAACTAGAATTGCGAAGATTACTTAACAAGCTCCGCGGGGTATATGCTCCTGCCTTTTTTGGCGCTTTATTACTTACTTAAGTCCTATCATCAACTGTATTGTGGTCAAACCAAGGAATTCTTTGACGTCGAGACGGTAAGCGAGGGTTTGATATCGGCCTTCGGTTAACCGGTCTTGATTGAAGGCGATGGCGTCGATGACTTGATCATTTTTGATCTTCGCAAGTTTCAATTTCAGGTGGCTGCAACCGACAACACGTTGATCGAGTATCTCGAATTCATCATCATATATGGGATCTGAGAATCACTGTCCCCAGAGTTCACTGCACAAAAGTTCTTGTGACCGCTACTTTTGTTCCAGCGGTAGCTAGGCAAAATAGGCTCGTTTTAGCGGTCGTTGCGTAGGCGGTGTCCGCCTCTAGGCGGGCTGTCACCGAGTTTTTTTCGGAGTGAACCTTACTGAGATGGGCATCACCGAGGCCCGGCTGCCGTTTTGGTCTTGACGAAAAAGGGTCGTGCCTAAGAACGCCGACGGGCACAGCTTGCGTTCTTGCTTTCACCGCTATTGGCAATACTGCTGGTTTTTCGAGGTGAGGCTATGCGCCCAAAGCCTGGTGTTTTAGCAAATCTAACCGGTGGCGCGCAGGCCCCTTTTAGTCGTCGAGGGGCATTCCGCTTCCAGAGCGAAAACCAAATCGCGGAACAACTCGAAATTACGATGATTTAACTGCATCAGCGTTTTATGGGCATCAAGTACCTGGGTTCGCAGGCTCTCTTCGGTAATCTGTTCAACCACCAACTCGGCCATATCGGCATAGCCTTCGTTTGAGGCTTTTAAAATCACAAAGATCTGATCAAACCCCATGCTCGCGATGACGCGGTGCACATCTTCATGGCCAAACAGAAGCGTTGGTTTGAAACCGAACTGCGTTTGAGTTCTGATTGCGATTTTAGCCAGAAAGCCAAGCGCCGTGCTGTCTAAGCAATCGGTATCGCTCAGATCCACAATCACAGATTTTAGAATATCGATTTCGTTGAGGTGCTGAAGGAACTGATTGAGAATCGGACCATGGGTCACTCTCACATCGCCAACAGGCTTTAAGACGTGGCTTGCATCAACCACCTTGTGCAGGATTCTACCGGTCATATCCAACCTTCCTTACGAGGCTTAACACAGATGCATCATCTGCTAACCCGTCGTCCGAAACTTCAAATAAACGATCGAGCAAACCTTCCACTTCACCCGAATCCCCCAAAGCAAACGATGTCAACATTGCTTCTTTGTCTGCTAAGGCATCGTCTTGTAGGCCTTCTAAGACCCCATCCGACAGTATCAGTAACTTAAATTCTAATGCCAACGCAAGCTGGACGGCATCATACTCCTTAGATTTCAATAAACCTAGGGGTAATTCGCCCGCTTCCAGCACCTGCACAGAACCATTTTGCACCAGTAACGGGTGCGGGAAATGACCTGCCGAGCAGTACCGTAATTGATTCTCCGTCAGATTAATCATGCCCAACACGCAGGTGACATGATGATCAAAAACAGCCTCACATAAAGCCTCATTGATTTGCGCCATCATGCGCCCAACGGTAAAGCTAGGATCCCCCGCTGCCTTCAACACCAGACGCTCGACCTGCTCGTTCAGCAACACCGTCACCAGCGCGCTACCAGTGCCATGACCCGAGACATCGGCAAGACAAAACAGCACCTCATCCGGACGGATCAAGCTGTATTGAATAAAATCGCCGGTCAACATGAGCGATGGTCGAATGTGATGCGCAACCGTCAGGCCTTGCACTCTGAGCGGCGCTTCGGGCATTAACAACTTTTGAACGCTCACACCCAAGGCCTGGTCTTGCGCCACCACCTGCAAACTCGCCTCTGAGGCTTCGAGCTTTCGGGCGGCACGTTTTCTTTGACGCCCAACTTCCGCTTGGCGCTCAAAATAATCGAGCTTGGTATTCCAGTAACGCGAGACCCCTTCGATATTGCAGAGCGCCGGCGGCACGAGATCACAACCGCCTTGGCCATAAAAGGCTTCAAGCTCCGGGGCGGACACCGCCCCAAACAGGAGAATCTGCAAGCTCGGCCAGCGATGAATCCAGTGGGGAAATTGCGGCAGGCATTGCGTCAAGGCCGCGCCAGTTTGAATCAACACGAGGGCAGGACTGCGCGGCAGCGTATTGAACGCACGGATCAGCGCATCAACCGAGACCCGCTGAACGCGTGGGTCAGCGTCAAGCTGGCGATGAACCCACGCGCCCACAGCGCATAAAGGTTCTTCACCGCAAACGAGATAAATGTCTGGGCTTTCTGGCATTACTGACCGTTCAGCATCAGGGCGTCAACAAGCATCTGGACCATTAAACTCAACCTCCTTCGCCGATTAAGGCCGGGAATTTGCGCAATTAGCGTAGCGCTGTTTCAAACTCAGTCCAAGCCTTTTCGAGCCGCTTTTCGGAGATGGGCATCCGGGTTCCAACAGGCTGGGCAAACAGCGACACCCGATATTCTTGCAGCAGCCACTCGAAATCACCGGCCAGCCGGCGCTGCTCGGCATCGAGCCCGGTTAAGCGCGTTTGGAAGCGCGCCACCTTGGCTAGGTTTTCATTTTCTCGGGCTAAATTGCCTTGGAGCTTATCGAGCCGGTAATCAATGGCTTTGAGATACCGGGCATAGGACAGCAGCCACTCGGCTTCAATTTCGGTTACGAAACCTGCCCGAAATAACCACTGCAGCTGCATTTCAATATCCTTGCGGATCGGTTGCAATGGCGCTGTCACAAGTTTTGTTAGCAGGATCTCGATACGGGTTGCCGTCTTTAACGCGTCGGCAAGTGCCGCAACCATGCGTTGGCCGCGGTCAAACAATTGACCCCGCCCTTCTAACCGATCTTTAAACTCAACGGCCCTGCGTACGGGCGGCTGATGATCCACCAAGGTATGCCGAAAGGTGGCGTCAATCAGATCGGTCTGCAGCTGCTGGGCATCGCCCCTGGCTGCATACTGCAAACCCAGCGCCTTTAAGCCCGTTAGTTGTTTCTGAAGGTACCGACGTTGATCCGGCAAAGACAGTGCGAGCAGCCTTGCAACCCCCTTAACATGCACCCGATCGGCGCTAACCTCATCTTCAAACACAACAATGTCCACGTGATCCGTGCGGTCGAGCAATGCGGGGTAACCCTTTATTTGGATCGCGCCTTCTTGGGTTGTGACGGATTTTGGTAAGTCTTCAAAGTCCCAGGTGGTCAGGCCCGTTCGCGCCAGCGCATGCGTCGGCTGACGGTCTGGCGCCCGAGCCTTAAACTGCTGAAAGAGCGCGGCCAGGTTACGCCCCGAACCCAGTACTTTCCCCGCGGCATCGACCACTCGCACCTGAATAGATAGATGCTTGTCTAACCCGTCGATTTGAAAGTCGGACTCGGTCACCGCAACGCCGGTCATTCGAAACAAACGGTCCGCAAGCGCTGCCCGCAGCGAGCCGTTTGACGCATCGAGCCCGGCCAGTGCTTTTTCTGCATAGTCGGGCGCGGGTACAAAATTCTTTCGCAAGGCTTTGGGCAGAGACTTTATCAACGCCAAACACTTCTCTGGCAGCAACCCCGGCACCAGCCAGTCTAGCTTTTCGCTAGAAACCTGATTCAGTAGCGATATCGGCACATCAATGCTGACACCATCATCCACCGCCGCGGGGTCAAACGCATACTGCAGCGGCAACGCGTTATTACCGACCGATAAGGCATCGGGATATAACGACTCCGAGATCTCCGCGTCTCGCTGCATGAGAAATTCTCGGGTCAGCAACAAACGCTGCGCCAACCCACGGTCTGTCTTCAGTGCCTCGGCCAGATCAATCTCGCTGACCACCGCTTGGGGTAAGGCCGCATCATAGAATTCAAACAACCGTTGATGATCCACCAGTAAATCCCGCTTGCGGCTTTTAGACTCCAGCGCTTCGATTTCATCAATTAGCATTTCGTTTTGACGCAAAAACTTGAACCGCTCGACCAGCTGCCGCATCACCATTGCATCTTGGATGAACAGATCTCGGGCCGCGCTGGGGTCAATGTTCGAGTAGTCGGTTTGCCGGCGCTTCACCAGCACCACCCCAAACAAGCTGACTTCCTCGAAGCACAACACTTGACCCCGGGCCAGATCAAAGTGCGGCTCAAAATACCGGCGTTTCACCAGATGTTCCGCCGCAGACTCCACCCACTCGGGCTCGATTTCACAATTGGTTCGGGCAAACAGTCGACTGGTTTCAACCAGCGCCGCCGCCATCAACCACTTTGGTTTACGTTTGAATAGGCTTGATGCGGGAAAAATGTGATATCGGCGATTTCTAGCCCCGGCGTAATCGCCTTTATCGGTTCGCTCAGCCACCTGACCCAGATAGCCGGGTAATAATGCGCGGTGCACCTGCTCAAAATCACTTTCGCCACGATTGATTCGAAACTTTTTCTCGCGGCAAATGAGCAGCAATTGGGTGTGAATCTCTCGCCAGTCCCGCATCCGGATATACGATAAAAACTGGCTTCGGCAAAACTTACGGAGCTCGCCCTGGGTCGAGGCCTGGCGGGTTGCCTCATAACCCTCCCAAAGCTTCACCAAATCTAAAAAGTCCGATTGACCGTGCCGCCATTGCCGGTGCGCCTCGTCGGCTTTTTGGGTTGCATCCGCTGGACGCTCTTTTGGATCTTGTACCGACAGACCGCTAACGATAATCAAGACCTCCTTTAAGCAGCTAAACCGGTTGGCCTCAACCAAGGTTCTGGCCAGACGCAGATCAACCGGAAAATCGGCTAGGTCACGGCCGATGCGGGTAAGCCTGCGGTCACCGTCAATGGCTTGTAGTTCGGTTAACAACTGAAACCCATCCGAGAGTTGCCGTTGCTCTGGGCGCTCTATAAACGGGAACTTTGCCGGATCCCCCAATTTTAAGGTCATCATCTGTAGCAGCACGGCTGCAAGGTTCGTGCGCAGAATTTCGGGTGTGGTGAATTCCGGCCGGCCTAGAAAATCCTCTTCACTATAAAGCCTGAAACAAACACCATCGCTGATTCGACCGCATCGGCCCATACGCTGATTGGCACTGGCTTGGGAAATTCGCTCGATAGGTAATTGCTGCACCTTAGAGCGAAAACTGTATCGAGAGATTCTTGCCAAGCCCGGGTCGATCACATAGCGAATACCCGGCACGGTCAATGAGGTTTCCGCTACGTTCGTCGCCAGCACCACACGGCGCCCCCTGTGTCTTTGGAACACACGATTTTGTTCAGCCACGCTTAACCTTGAATACAATGGCAGCACTTCAAGCTGCTTCAAGTTGGACTTGCGAATCAACTGCGCCAACTCGCGTATTTCTCGTTCCCCTACCAGAAATATCAGCACATCTCCGGGACTTGAATGACCTCTCTCAAGTTGTTCAATCTCAGCGAGCGCCTCAAGAATGCCCAGATGCAGCCCCACCTCGGCGTCCTCATCAGTGGGCCTTGAAGTCATCGGCCGGTAACGCACCTCAACCGGGTAGGTCCGACCCGATACCTCAATCACGGGTGCATCATGGAAGTGCTTTGAGAAGCGCTCTAAATCGATGGTAGCCGAGGTAATAATAACTTTGAGATCGGGTCGTTTGGGCAAGATGCGCTTGATATAGCCCAGCAAGAAATCGATGTTTAAACTGCGCTCATGGGCCTCATCAATAATGATCGTATCGTATTGTAAAAGCTTTGGATCTTTTTGAGTTTCAGCCAGCAAGATGCCATCGGTCATCACCTTAATCGATGTTTCGATCGCTGGTTTGATCTCCGAAACGAATCTGAAACCCAACCTGCTCGCCCATGGGCACCGCAAGCTCTTCGGCCAAGCGCGCCGCCACCGTGCGCGCCGCAACCCGGCGCGGCTGGGTATGGCCAATGGTGCCGAGCACCCATGGAATAAACATTCCAAGACAATTGAGTGTAGTGGTTTTACCCGAGCCTGTTTCGCCAGCGACAATCACCACTTGGTGCTGCCCAATCGCTGCCTTTAAATCCTCGAGTCGCGCAACAACCGGTAAAATCTCGGGGTAGCGAATATCAGGCATTGCCGAAAGGCGCGCCTGCACAGCGGCCTCGGAGCGGGCCTTACGTTTTTCAAATTGCTTGGCTTGGCTCGGGTTGCTGGCCAATTTGGCAAGCGAAAAACGATCTCGAATTAAACAGCCCTGAAGTTGCTGCTCGAGGGTGGGCCGGGGTGGCGCTTGCGACATGATCTTTCACTTCATTGAATAACGGCAAGGTCACGAATCACACTAAGACCGGGGTCTTAATTACTTAGACAGGGCATTCATCCCTTCTTCGATACCCCGAATGGTGAGCGGAAACATCTGGTCCTCGACCAGTTTCTTAGTCAGGGCCACCGATGTTGAGTACTCCCACGTATCTTGCGGTGTGGGATTGATCCAGATCACTTTATCGAAGGTATCTTGCAGTCGCTGCATCCAAATTGCGCCCGCCTCTTCATTCCAGTGCTCAACACTCCCGCCGGAATGGGTAATCTCATACGGCGCCATGGTCGCGTCTCCAACAAAGATCACTTTATAGTCGTGGCTGTATTTATGCAGAATATCGAAGGTATCGATGCGCTCGTTCATGCGCCGCCGGTGTTCTTTCCAGACGCCGTCATAGATAAAATTGTGGAAATAATAAGTTTCTAGATGTTTGAATTCGCTGCGGGCCGCGGAAAACAATTCTTCGCACACTCGCACATGGGCGTCCATCGAGCCCCCATTGTCCAAAAACAACAAAACCTTAACCGTATTGCGACGCTCGGGCCGCATCACGATATCCAACAGCCCGCCATTTTTGGCCGTTTTATCGATGGTGTTGTTAATATCGAATTCGTCTTCCGCACCCGTACGCGCAAGTTTTCTCAGGCGCCGCAGGGAAATTTTCATCCCACGGGTGCCTAGTTCGACATTGTCATCGTAGGATTTGTAATCGCGCTTGTCCCAAGTTCGTTTGCCACGACGCTTCTTGCCTTTACGTTCTTTGCCGTCGTCGCCTTTGCCGTTCTCGCCCTTGCCTTCTTTATCTTTCTCTTTACCTTCACCTTTTGCAGCATCTTCAACCTGACGTTTGAATTCTTCAATCAGCTTTTCGAGGCCGCCTAGGGATTTGATTTTTTCCAACTCTTCTGGCGAGAGTGACTTTTCAAATTCACGTCGCAAGAACTCATCGGGAATCATCGAGGCAATCATCGACGAGAGGTCTTCAAGTCCTTTAAAGTAGGCACCAAACGCACGGTCGAACTTATCATAATGACGCTCGTCTTTTACCAAAGCCATTCGACTCAGGTAGTAGAACTCGTCAATATCCGCATAAACCAAACGCGCCTTGAGCACCTCCGAGTAGATGCAGCAGCTCGGTGATTGAAACGGGAATCCTGGCATCCTTGAGTGCCAGGAAAAAGTTGATCAGCATGCTCAGTACTTCCTTTTTACTTACTCTACCGAAGCTGCTTGGCTTCTGTTTCTACCACTGACTCATGGGCAATGCCTCATGGTCTTGTCATGAGGCTGCTTTCTGGGCCTGCTTTACGGACCCATGCGCCGGGTCACAACCCGAGCCTCGCGGCTTTAAACGCCCGGAGTTGGCGTTGCGCTAGCCTTGACCGCCAGAGCTATTACCACCCGACTGACGTCGGTTCATAAACGCCAATCGTTCTAGCAACTGCACGTCCTGCTCGTTTTTAACCAAGGCGCCATACAGTGGCGGAATCGCTTTGGTGGTGTCGCGGTTGGTTAAGATTTCTTCCGGAATATCATCCGCCATCAGCAATTTCAACCAATCAATCAATTCAGATGTAGATGGTTTTTTCTTAAGGCCAGGAATCTTTCTTAGATCAAAAAATATCTCTAAAGCTTCTTTAACGAGTGTTTTTTTAATTTTTGGATAATGCACTGCAACTATTTTATTCATAGTATCTCTGTCTGGGAAACGGATGTAATGAAAGAAGCAGCGGCGCAGAAACGCATCGGGCAGTTCTTTTTCATTGTTCGATGTGATGATCACAATAGGGCGGTTTACCGCTTTTACAGTTTTGCCTGTTTCGTAAACAAAGAACTCCATCTTATCGAGTTCCTGCAAAAGATCGTTCGGAAACTCAATATCCGCTTTGTCAATTTCATCGATTAGCAGTACAACTTTATGCTCAGCGTCGAAGGCCTCCCATAACTTGCCTTTCTCGATATAGTTTTTAATGTCGTGTACCCGGTCATCACCCAACTGGGAATCACGCAACCGTGAGACCGCATCGTACTCATACAACCCTTGCTGGGCCTTAGTGGTTGATTTGATATTCCAGGCAATAATCGGCAAGCCTAGAGATTCCGCAATTTCTTCTGCGAGCATCGTTTTACCGGTGCCAGGCTCCCCCTTAATCAGAAGCGGTCGCTCAAGTGTGACCGCAGCGTTAACCGCCATCTGAAGTTCATCGGTGGCGATATAGGTTTTGGTACTTGAAAATTTCATAACGTCCCTTACATCCTGATCAATATTAATTTTTACTCGCCCAGTACTTTAATTTGACTGCGCGAGCATAGCAAGCCTCGGCCAAAGCCGCGATTTATAACCGTCCTAATGCGCCGCAGACTCAGATGCAACCCGATTTTGACGACGACCAACCAACCCATAAACACCCGTACTGGCCAACATGGCCAGATAAGCCACCAGCAGTATGAACCCGCCTGCAAACGTTGTGGCAGCACCCTTCAACAACACGTCCATGGCAAGCGTTAGCACAGCGGGTGCGTAATGCCCTGGAAATTCCGCAATTTCTGCCGGGGTAAAGGCCAACACCATAAAATGGCCCCGAATCATGACCTTGGTGAAATACGACCGCGCAGCCGTCAGAGCAAATAACTGGGCCATAAACAGCACCCCAAAACCAAGATAAACCGCCCAGACAACAAAATACTCAAGACTGCCCATCATCACTGCTGCACCCAGCGGATAATGCGATCTTCGAGCTCCTCTTCGTGCACAAACTCCTCAGAAACGCAGCGGCCTGTAACCGCAATACCAGCCTCTTGAACCGATTCCGCGCGTCCTGAAATCAATGGATGCCAGTCATTCAACGGCTTACCCTCTGCCACCAACCGATAGGCGCAGGTTGTGGGCAACCAATGAAAGGCTTCAACATCGTCCGGTGTGAGCCAAACACAATTCGGTACCAAGCGGTTTCGATCTTGATATTCCGTACACCGACACGCATCCTGGTCTAAGTAGCGACAGACCACGTCGGTATAAAATACCTCCTCGGTGTCTTCATCCTCAAGCTTGTGCAAACAACACCGTGCGCAGCCATCGCACAAAGACTCCCACTCTGCGCGATCCATCTCGTTGAGCTTTTTGGTTTCCCAGAAATTCATTGCCCAACAACCGGTGGCATCTGTAGGTAATACCCTTTGTCTTCAACCGCTGCCATCACCTCGTCGGATCGAACTCGGGCCAATTGTTGACCCGCGGCCAAATCAAGGGTCATGACCAATGTGGGCTCCCCAAACTGCGTGAGTAATCCCGCCGGCACTTTATCGAGCCCAACCGCTTCAGCAACATACACGTATAGGTATTCTCGGCTTGAGGCTTTATACACCGTGATTTTCATGATTGTCCGATCGCCGCCAACAAAGGCGCGCCCACCACCGCTTCACGCCAGCCCAACAGGTGCTCGGGCAATGTCGCCTGCCCCTGATTGTCGGATTTTATAATGGCTTCCAGATCCCGGCGCCGGCTCAGCAGTTCAGGTGAGATCCCAAACTGTTTTGCCTGATCTGCGACGACGCGGCGCAAACGATCTAATTTGTTTTTATTCACCGGCGTTGTGTCGTTCATCAACCGCGCCGGCAGCTCAGCAGTCGGCACCTCGCTCGCGGCCGCACCGAGTGCGGCGAGCGCGTCGCCATGCCGACTGACCGCACGTCTGTCGATCCAATCGACGCCTTTCATATCAGCGACGCCTTGCACTTCATTCAACGCCAGCGCAATCAATTCGTCATTATCAAGGACCCGATTTCGGGGTACATTCCGGGTCTGGGCCTCGCGCTCACGAAAGGCGCAAAACGACCGCAGATACTGCAGTTGCCGAGAATTTAACGACGAGATGCCCTTCAGCTTTAGATACGCCTGCTCGGGATCAATTTTAGTCGGCAGGTCTTGCGTTAACTTGGCGGACTCCGACAAAACCCAAGCACTGCGCCCTTGCTCTGCAAGCGACGCAGCCAGCATTGGGTAAATCTCGAACAAGATGAATGACGTCTTGCGCGGCATAATCCAACTGCGATTGACGCAAGGGCCTGGCCAACCAATCCGATCGCGTTTCACCTTTGGGGATGTCAATGCTCAGAAAATGCGCTACCAACTTTTGATAACTTAAGGCATAACCCACGCCCAGCATGGCGGCTGCGATCTGAGTATCAAATACCGGGGACGGCACGCAGTCGAGCCAGTACTGGAAGACTTCCATATCCTCGGAACCCGAATGAACCACTTTCAACGTATCCGGGCACTTCATGAGCGCCTGCAGACCACTGAGATCTGTAATCGGCAATGGGTCGAGCAGGTAATTGTCGTGACCCAGCCCGATCTGAAGCAGGCCGATCATGGGATAGTAGGTATTAAACCTCGCAAATTCCGTGTCGAGGGCGATTACGGGCGCCGATGCACAGGCCTTTAGCAAAGTCTCAAGCCCTGCATCATCGTCAATATAGTGATAGTTCATTAGATCGGTTTTCGTCCCAGCATTGCGTGCGCCAAAGTACCACCATCCACAAATTCAAGTTCACCGCCCATCGGAATGCCATGGGCGATTCGGCTCACGACCACCCCAAGGGGGCGCAATCGATCGGATAGATAATGACTGGTGGCCTCACCCTCGACCGTTGAATCCAGCGCGATCACGACTTCTTGCACATCGGATTGGCAACGGGCGACCAACGCCTCTGCACCAATCTCCTTCGGGCCAATGCCATCGATCGGCGACAGGTTACCTTTAGTGAGGAAGTAATGCCCGCGAAAGCTGCCAGATTGTTCGAGCGCCATCACATCCGCTGGGCTTTCAACGACGCAGAGTAGCGCTTTATCTCGTTTCGGGTCGGTACAAATTCGGCAGGTTTGCGTTTCACAGAAGTTCCGACAACTCAGGCACGCGCCCACCCGGGTTAAGGTTTCATGCAAAACCTTTGAAAGGGCTTCACCGCCGGACCGGTCCCGTTCAAGCAGATGCCACACCATGCGCTGGGCAGACTTTCGTCCGACCCCCGGCAAGCACCGAAAGGCATCAATCAATTGTTCGATCAGAGCATCATTCATAGCAGCTTTCCCGCCTTTCGCGTCATAACCTAGGCGCCAAAAGGAAACTTAAAGCCTGGCGGCAAAGGCATCCCACCGGTCAAGCTCGACATCGATTCTTTTTGCTGGGCCTCAACTTTCCGGACCGCGTCATTAACGGCCGCCGCGAGCAAGTCTTCCAGCAATGTTTTTTCTTCCGTTAGGACGGCGGCATCAATGTGCACCCGCTTAACATCATAGCGGCCGGTCATGAGCACCGTGACCATTCCCGCGCCCGATTCGCCCTGAACTTCCATCGATGACATCTTGTCTTGCATGGCTTGGAACTTGCCTTGCATCTCTTGGGCCTGTTTCATCAAGCCGTCCATTCCATCTTTTAACATGTTGAGCCTTCTCCTTTGGCGGTTTTGGGCATAATACTGCCCTCAACAATCTTCGCATCGAACCCTGCAATCAGGTGCTGCACACCCGGGTCTGACGTGACCTCTTCTTCCGCGGCGAGCAACGCCGCGGCTCGGGCGGCGTTGAGCAGCGCCGCTGGCGTCTTGCCGTCAGCCAGCGCAATGGTCACCAACACGTCGGTCTTTCGCCCAAGTACGCCGCCGAGGAGTTCCGATAATCGGGCAATTTGCCCTTCGTTAAACAAACTCGAGTGAGCCGGATCAAGACTGAGCTGGAACACATCTTCCGATTCGTTGGTTAAAATACAGTTGCTGGCCATTGCATACGCAATGCCCCCTAAATTCGTTTGGGTTAACAGCGTGCACCAACGGTCATCCCGCTGACGCTGATCCGCCGTTGTGGGACTTGCGGCCTTTGCGTCGACGGCCTCACCCGCCAACTCAATCACGTTGCTCGGTTTGGGCGGCTGCCTTGCCTCAACAGCACTGGATTGATTTTGCCCAGGCGCGTTTTCGTCAGAATGAATGGATGGTTCATCCGACACAGCCCGAAGGGGTTTGTCGGTCGGCGGCGTGGCACGACGCGCTTGCGCATCCGGCGCACTGGCGACGGCAGGGCTCGCAAGCGGCAGCCCATCTCCTGACTCGCGCCCTTTACCGTCGTCCTCGATTGCGGGCACAGGCTGCACGGGACTGCGCGCTTGCGGCACCGGGCTTGCTGTCACCGCCGCGACCGTTGCGCTTGCCGCGCTGGGCAGTACTGCCGCGGGCTGCCTTGGTTGCACGTCGTGCGGGCTCTGACCACTGACGAGCGCGTCTCGAAGTCCTGCCAAGGGCGAGCTTGCAACCGGCTTGGGGATGCTGCGATCAGCAGCCGGCGGCTTTGGGACTGCCACCGTTGCACCCGGCGGCGAGTCCTCTTCTAATTCAAACGCCAGCATCCGGATCAGGGTCATCTCGAAGCCCATCTTGATATCTGGCGCAAGGTTCAGATCGCGCTTACCCACCAACGCAATCTGATAAAATAACTGAACCTGTTCGGGGGACATACTGGTCGCTAACTGTCCTATTTTTTCACGGTCGCCAAAACTATTATCGACGCCTTCGGGGACCACTTGAAAAACCGCAACCTTGTGCAGCACCGTCAGCACCTCATCGAGCAACGCCGAAAAATCGGGCGCAAACTCGGCGACTTGATCAATCACCTGATAAACCCGTGCACCATCGCCTGCCGTGACCGCATCGATAAGGTGGTAAACCTCTTGGCGATCAACGGTACCCAGCATCGTGGCCACTTCAGCGCCAATCAACTTGCCGGAACCAAACGCAATGGCCTGGTCTGTCAAGCTCAATGCATCGCGCATACTGCCATCGGCGGCACGTCCCAACTGCCACAGCGCACTATCGTCGGCCTCGATGCCCTCTTCAGCTAACACCAATTTCAAATGATTGACGACGCGCTCTGGGGTCATGTTCTTCAAATTGAACTGCAAGCACCGCGACAAGACTGTGACCGGCAGTTTTTGGGGTCTGTCGTGGCGAATAAAAACTTAACGTGGTCTGGCGGCTCTTCAAGCGTCTTTAACATGGCATTGAAGCTAGCTCTTAGACAGCATATGAACTTCATCGATTAAATAGACTTTATAGCGACCTCGGCTAGGCGCATATTGCACATTGTCTAGTAACTCACGAGTATCGTCTACTTTAGTACGGGAAGCAGCATCAACTTCGATAAGGTCAACACTGCGACCCTCACTGATCTCGACACAAGAGGAACAGGTGCCGCAGGGCTCAGACGTGACGCCCTGCTCGCAATTTAAACATTTAGCAAAAATTCTGGCGATGGTGGTTTTACCCACACCTCGCGTTCCAGTAAACAAATAGGCATGGTGCAACCGGTTTTGGTCCAAGGCATTGATCAGTGCTTGGAGCACATGCCCTTGACCTTCCATCGCCTTGAAATGGCCTGGTCGATACTTTCTTGCAAGAACCTGGTATGACATAGTAGCCGCCTGTAAACCCGCCTTATTATAGCCCATGCAGTGGCCTTGGGCGAATTTAACGCCGCTTTACAAGCGCTGCATCGAAGACGCTGAAGGATATTCCATGATCATCATTGGCCACCGTGGCGCCAGCGGCAATTACCCTGAAAACACCCTCTCGGCATTTCAGCATGCAGCAGCGCTGGGTTGCCCCTGGGTAGAACTTGATGTGCACCAGCTTGAGGGTGAACTCTTGGTGATCCATGACGAACAGCTCGATCGCACAACCAATGGCAGCGGCAGCCTCGCCGCTGCCGGTTTAGCGGCTGTGCGGCGATTGGACGCAGGCAATGAAGAGCAGGTCCCCCTCTTATCCGAGGTCCTAACCCTGCTTGATGGCAAAGTTGGCATCAACGTCGAACTCAAAGGCCCTGGGACCGCTGAGCCAACCTCACAACTGCTTCGCAAAGCCTGCCAAACTGGCCGTTGGCGCGCAGATCAATTTCTCTTGAGCGCGTTCGATCATGCGGAACTGCAGCGCGCTGACCCCATCTTTGCGCGAGGTGTGCTGTGGGGCCGCCCCGTCCCAGACATGGTCGAGCGCAGCCTTGCGATGGGTGGTCAGTGGATGAATATTGCCTTGAAAGCCGCAACTGAGGACCGGATTACAGCCGCCCAGCAGGCCGGGCTAAAGGTCGCGGTTTATACGGTGAACGAGCCCGCGGACCTTGCCGCTATGCGAGCACTGAAGGTCGATGCGGTATTTTGCGATTTCCCAGAGCGCGGGCTCCAAGGCTAAACCGATCACGGCGCAACAACCCGTAACCCTTCACGTGACGCGATGCCATCTAGGCTATGATCGAAGATACCCGCCCCAACCAAGTGCCCTTCCGATGAATCCAGAGTAATACCTTAAACACATCGACTTCAAAGCGCCCACGAAACTCGATTTCACGACCCTGTTTCGGGATCCACGCGTGTTCAGGGCGTTATTGCTGGACTTGGTCAAACCGTTTCGCCATGACAACTTCAACAAAATTGCGTGCCCAGAATCTTTGGGGGTTGTCTTCGGATCGGCCGCTGCGACGGCACTGCGCAAAGGTTTGGTTTTGATTCGACAATCTGGCAAGTTACCGAACATTTTGCGCACCATTGCTCGGCAGGGCTTTACCGACTATATCGGCAAAAAAAGCCTTCGAAGTTAACAAAGCGCTCATTGACCCCGGGCGATCGGATCTTGGTGATCGACGACTGGGTTGAAACCGGCGGCCAACTCAAAAGCCGCATCCGATTGGTCGAGCGGCGCGGCGCCAGCATTGTGAGCATCTCGGTGAGAGGATTCAATCAAGGCAACAAGACGTCTCGGCTAAAGAGCAACGATAAATTGCGGTCTTTGCTCGAATATTCGGCGCCAGAGGCGCGCGATCTTAGTCGCAGGTTGGATTTGTAAGCGCCAAGGCAAGCTGGTTGATTCGATGCGCACTGGGTTCCACCGTTGCCCGCGGCAAATGCCAAGGCACAAGCTTTCTTTGTCTTTTCCTTTTCCTTTTCCTTTTCCTTTTTCTTTTCCTTTTCTTCTTCTTCTTTTTCTCTTTCGTTGTCTTCAGCCGTTGTTGTCTGCAGCCATTACGTTCTAGAACCTCGGTTTAGACCCAACCGAGTTCAAAATGCCCTCCTGATAGACGCAGGCACCGACGCGCTTTAAAGCCCCCTGTAGCGCATTAAATCGAGGCGCCGCTTTGAACAACGCCTCAAAACGGCTGCCTAGAAAAACCGACTACTTGCCTTTGAACTCGGGGACTCGTTTTTCAAGAATCGCATCCACCGCCTCGACATGATCCTCCATCTGGTGCGCCAAGGCCTGCAGACCCGCGGACATCTCGAGAATGCTCGGCAAATCCGCTTTGCGAGATTCTTTGAGTAACCTTTTCGTCATGCGCAGCGCATGAGGGGGATTCGCCGCAACCCGCTCGGCCAATGTCTGCGCGGCCGCCATCAAGTCCTCCGGTGCGACAACGCTTGAGACCATCCCCCAAGACAGCGCTGTCTGGGCATTCACGGGCTCGCCCGTAAAGGACATCTCATTCGCTCTGGCTTGTCCGATGACCCTCGGTAAAAACCACGCCCCGCCATCCCCAGGGATCAACCCGACCTTGACAAAACTCTCTGCAAAAATGGCCTTCTCAGAGGCAACCCGCAAATCGCACATCATCGCCAAATCGCATCCCGCCCCGATCGCCGCACCATTGACCGCAGCAATAATGGGCACTTCCAGGGCATCAATCGCCAAAGGAATGCGCTGAATACCCTGACGATAACCATCGCGAATTTCAGCGGCAGTACCCCCAAACATCCCGACCTTGTCTTTCATATCCTTAACGTTTCCACCACTGCTGAAGGCAGAGCCGGCGCCCGTCAGAATGACAACGCGCACGCTCATATCGGCATTGATTCGATCGCAAGCGGCAACAATGGCGTTCACCATGACATCTTCCGAAATGGCATTTCGGGTTTCGTGTTTGTTCAACGTCAGGGTCACAATCGCCCCGCTCTGCTCATATAAAACGACATCACTCATAGTTGGCTCCAAACTGTTCAACCGGACGGTAACATGCAACAAACGATGTTACCATCGCCTCATGCAAACCCCTTTCACCACTGCCTTGATCCTCCTTATTGCGTTGCTGCAGCCGCTTACAGCGGGCGCCAGCGACGGGCTTTTTAGCGCAATTGGCGCGCGATTGGGGCACATGAAGGCTGTTGCACATTATAAATTTATCCATCAACGCGCCATTGAGGATCTACCCCGAGAGGCCATCGTCATTGCGAACGCACAACGCGCGGGGCTGGCCATTGGCTTACCAGCGGGGCCAACCCGACAGTTTTTTACAACCCAAATTACCGCCGCAAAAACCATTCAGCAATACTGGTTTGATCAATGGCAAGACAACGCGCCGGCGCCCAACCCGCCCAGCTTAACCGAGGTGATTCGACCTAAACTGCTAAGCCTGGGCGACCAAATCATGACGGCGTTAACGACCCCCGTTGACAGCGAAGCGCGGCAACAGTTTTTGCACCTAACCCAAACCGAAGGGCTACCCGAGGCACTACAACACCAATTATTCGATGAATTACGCAACCTTGCTTTGGTTGAGGACGAACTTCAGCGGATTCAGGCAGCCGGCGTGCTGCACGTGGGCACCACCTTGGATTACCCGCCGTTCTCAAGCGGAACACTGGCGCAACCGAGCGGTATTGACATCACCTTGGCCAACAATCTCGGCGACCACCTGGGGGTTGACGTGGTGTTCGTACAAACCAGCTGGCCAACCCTCACCGCGGATTTCACAGAGCATGCTTTTGACCTTGCAATCAGCGGCGTCTCGATCACCCCCAGCCGGCCGCGCTGGGCCTATTTTCTGCCCCGTATCATGTTGGCGGTAAAACGCCGATCGGGCGCTGCCAAGATCAAGAGAAGTTCAAGCGTTTTGAGACCATTGACCAACCCCAAACCCGAGCCGTGTTCAACCCCGGCGGCACCAATGAGCGGTTTGCCCGACAACACTTGCAGCAAGCCCAGTTAATTGCGTTCGGCGACAACCGGCTGATCTTCCATGAGCTTCTTGCTGGGCGCGCGGATGTGATGTTTACCGATGCCATTGAGGTGACTTTGAAAACCCGTCAGCACCGCGATTTATGCGCCTTGCTGCCGGGTGAACTGCTAACCCATCAAGAAAAAGCCATTTGGCTGCCCAAGGATGCAGCCTTCAAGCAGCACGTGGATGCCTGGCTACAGACTGTAACCACCGACGGCACCCTCAAAGCCCTATTCAATCAAGCACTCGGACGCGCGCCGCTCGGGGCACTGCCAGATTGACCGCTCAGGCGGGCTTTCCCTGCCCCCTGCATCCCTCATCCCTTTAATCCAGGGCTGAGATGCCGGACGCAACCTGCCCTAATTCAGGATGGCTCGACAACGTTGTTGGGCGCAGCACTGACAAGCGTTTGATATTCAGGAACCGGCTCGCCGGCTAGAAACGCGCCCAACATGGCGTTAACGGCCTCGGGTGCGTCCTGCTGAACCCAATGAGAGATTCCGGCTAGGTAGCGCAAGGTCAGATCTTGGACATAGTTTTCGGTGCCATAGGTTGTCTCGATCGATAACGCCATATCGTCCTCCCCCCACAACATTAAGGTTGGCACATCAATAATCGGTAAACCCAACCGTTTTTGTCGACGCATCCCGCCCCCTCGGACCAGGCCGCGATAGTAGTTGATCATGGCGGTCACATTATCTTTGCGGCCCGCATTCTCGTCATACAGTGCCACCACGGCCTCAGAGAAGTTTTCAGGCGCGGCTGCCGTTGATTGGATCATGGCGCCCATCCCTGTACTGTTTAACAACATGCGCTCCGGCAACCCGGGCAATTGAAAGAACAAGATGTACCAGGACTTTTTAAGCTGCGCCCAACTCATCGCAGCGGCGGCAGGCCCCGGATGCGGGACATTACAAATCACCAACCGATCAATCACACGAATTCGGTGCATGGCGAAGTGCCAAGCAATCACAGCGCCCCAATCGTGCGCAATGAGCGTCACCTCCGAGCAGCCCGCCGCATCGATCAAGCCCGCCACGTCATCCATCAAATTTTCGAGACTGTAGGCCCCAATACCACTCGGCGCGGATGAGTTGCCATAGCCTCTTAAATTTGGCGCCCACACCCGATACCCTAGCCGCGCCAAATAAGGCAGTTGAAACCGCCAGGAAACGCTGTGTTCCGGAAAGCCGTGCAAGCAAATGATCAGGTGATCACCCTCACCGACCATGTCGACTTCAAAATTAAGACCATTGGCTGCGACCATTTCGGTTTGTATCTCTGGCAGAATATCAGTGGTACGTTGCATTGTTGCTCCTTGAGGCCATATTTTCCTCAGCATACACTTAGCCAATTCGTTTGGAAAAACCATGATCGAGATTCACCTCATAACCACTGAGCCTTGCGCCCTGGGCGAAGGCCCCCTTTGGGATGCTGAGCATCAACGATTGTTTTGGGTTGACTCTTATTTGGGCAAGATCTTTTGTCGAGAGGCCACCGGCGCTATTGAAGTCTGGCAACTGCCCTGCATGATTGGCAGCCTCGCCGTCGTGGATGAACACCAAATTCTAGTTGCTCTGCAAACCGGACTACACCGCTTTAATTTAAGAACGCAAGCATTACAGCTGATCCATGACCCCGAACCGGGGCTTGCCGAAACCCGACTCAACGATGGCAAGACCGATCGAGTGGGTCAATTTCTGTTCGCGTCGATGGCCATTTCCGACCGGTCTAAGGGCTGGGGTGCACTTTACCGCTTACGGCATAATGGCGACGTGGAGCGCCTACTCAAGGATGTCATTGTTGGCAATGGTCCCTGCTTTTCGCCCAATGGCGATACGCTCTACTTTAGTGACGGCCGGGGCGTGATGCAGCAATTCGACTACCATCCTGAGCGACCTTTAAGCAAACCCCGTCCTTTTTTTAACGCCAAGGCAATGGGCACCGCTTGCGACGGCGCGACCGTTGATGCCGCCGGGAATATCTGGACCGCGTTGATTGGCTCTGGGAAAATTGGCTGCATCAGCCCAGAAGGCGAGCTAAAGCTTACCGTCGATCTGCCGATACCCTTACCAAGTTCGGTCATATTCGGAGGCGCACACTTGGACGCCCTCTATGTGACCTCCATTAGCAACTCGGGAAATCGAAAGGACACGCACCCAAAATCGGGTCTTGTTTTTGAAGTAACTGGATTGGGCTACGAGGGGCTGCCGGAGGCTCCCTTCAGGGGAGAATTTCCGTTATAATTTCCCGGCCCTAAATTCAATAAATCATGTACCGTGATTAATAGGGGAAAGGGCCGTGAATAACGTCGCAGCAACTTATAGACCGACTTACGCGCCCACGTACATAGAAGAGGCAGTAGTAACACACATCATGATAGCTTTACGCCCAAGAGATTTCTTCGAGCAGCATTTGCAAGACTCGTCCTTCGTTAAGGAGCTGCCGCCTTCAGATGCTGAAGTGATTGGTGCTGCTGGCGAATATGTTGATTACGAAGAAAATGATGTCCTGTTTATGGAAGGAGACGATGCCGACCCGATGTATTTTGTTGTGACCGGTAAGATCCTGATCTTTACCGATAAAGATCGTGACACCGAACAAGAGCTTGTGAGGCTGGGCCCGCTTGCGCACTTCGGCGAGCAGGGCCTACTTAGCATTAATGCCGGCAAACGAACCGCCAGCGCTCGCGCCCTAGAAAAAACGCGACTCATTCGGGTCTCGGGCGAACTCATCAAAAACACCCTTGCGCATCAAAGTAAACTGGTGGCGCAGCTCGAAAAAATTGGCGTCGAGCAACAAGAGATCAAGCGCGAAGATCGCAAAATTCAGCTACTGCTTAGGCTGAGCCGGTCCAGAACATCCATTAGCCTCAAGATCGCGCGTTACGCCGACAATTTTTCAAGCTTACTCATTGGTGTTGACATTAACCGCCATGTTATCCAACTCGACGAGGTGATGTCTGAATACCGGAATCCCATTCGCGTGAGTGACACCGTCTCGGTGACCGGATCGATAATGGGCACCCCCATCGTCTTCAAAACGCGGGTGCTAGCAATCAAGGTCGTTGACGGCTCAACACTCTATGAATGCTCTATTCCTGATGAGATGACCTACGAGCAGCAACGCGCCCAGTTCCGGTTAGAGCTCGGCGCAGCCAGTCGCGCTGAAGCCAGCATCATGAAAGAAGGTAAGAAATATCGCGGCAAATTCAGTGATATTTCAGAGCATGGCGCCTCATTTCGATTACGCCGAGGCGTGCCCATTGAAAAAGGCGACCTTATTGACCATGTGGAATTCAATCTCACCACAGAAATCAAGATCCAACCTAAAATCGAAATCATGAACGTGTTGGATGTTGCAAGAGCCCCCAACCTTCAGCAATTCGGCGTTCGGTTCTTAGGCATTTCAACTACCGACTCTGCCGCGCTGAAAGAATTCATGCGAGAAGAAGAGCGCCGTCGGCTCAGAATGGGTCGCCGCTAGCCGTTTGCCGAGGTGTTAGCGCCACCGCTCACAACGGTAACACCGTAATAAGTAATGCCGCATCCAATAACAAAAGTGCCGATTCACTTTGAGTCGACTCCCCGACCTTGCTAGAATCGCCCTGCGATAGCGACTGGCATTAAAGAAAGCTTCCTACTATTTTCTTGGAATCCAGTTACACGCAACACGGAGAGGTGTCTGAGTGGTTAAGGAGCACGCTTGGAAAGCGTGTATACGTTAATAGCGTATCGAGGGTTCGAATCCCTCTCTCTCCGCCAAATATCTATACAAATCAATAGTTTATAAATTATTTATATGCGCGTATAACAACCCGTATAAAAAAGAGCGTGCGCTTAATTTCGCTCAGCTATCAGGCATCGCACACAGTTTATAACCTAAATCACCCGAGATCTTATTAGAGCGGGTCCTTCCGGGGCCTTTACGTTTGAGGGTAATTCGAAGGTCGATCATTTCCTAGCGAACAATTTTCAAAATTGATAATTTCAAACGACTATACCCCACCCCCCCGGGCACCCCCGCTTCACCAGATGGGACTCCTAGTATTGGTATGTATTACTAATGTGGACGAGTGAAGCAGGTATAGAGCTGTCTAGGGCATTGCTGCGTGTCACAGGTAACTGTAGGCAAGGCTACCGAACAGGCACACGCTCCTGAATATAAGCCTCAACTCAAAATTTGAACTTGACGAACCGCGAGAATTACTAAAAGTCGTTTGAATCAAAATTGTTGACATTCCAAAATTACCAAACAAAGTGTCTACAAATCTAGGGGCATCTCAAGATAGTATCCAACACGTGCTTTGAAATTCACGCATGCCTCTCGTTAGGACTAGAAGATTTACGCAACCAAAACGTCGCTATAACGAGTCTTGCTCTGACGAGTGTGTTGTTGAGTGAGCGGAAGTGAGGGACATTAGTTCTCGTATTCATTCCGGAGTTCGGAGAGGGTCTTACCCTCGTAGCACCAGAATCTGGGACCTTGAACCTGACTCCAATCCTTTCCCATCTCTCGAAGAATCGATAGCGCAGAGTTGGATAACGACGTCACCTCACCCCTGAATTCAATCTTTTTATCATCCACGACGACTGCCGTTATCGTTGAGTCGTTTTTGAAGGTGAGAACTTCGCCCGCGTTAATACCTAACATAGAGAAATTGAAATTTGATCTCTTACTGTGCGCTTTACTCAACGCTTCTGCGTCTTGAGGAGTCTCAACGATGGATTCGCTTGGGGTAACATTCCTGCCTCCCATCACCTCCGCAATTTCCAAAAGGGACTTGGCAATCTCCGGAGAACAATAGAAAAACTCACGGTTTTGGCGTACTCGATACTCATCTAAACCTTGATGAATTTTCCTCTCTATCGACTGAGCGTCCTCAACCTCAACGGCATAAAAACACTCGAAAGGAAGGGGTGTAGAAGTGTTGTCCAACTCTTTGACCCTTCGTTCAAGATTGTCTGTGATTCCGATTTTCACGACCTCAGGCATACCTTCATTTGTGAGGATGTAAACGACAGGCATTATCAATATCCCTTGCTTAGTTCTTGTGTTGTTGAGTGAGAGGAAGTCATCACTTGCCTAAAGTGAGAGTTCCGTTCAGAAATCCACCCTTAACCTTCCATTCGCCATCACGACGAACCAATAAGTACACGGAATCCGTCGTCGAGATAACTTCATCACTTTCGTTAAACCGAGAAAAATTCATACGGACTGCTGCGGTTAGATCGTCTGAATAAATAAGTTCTTTACTGTTGATGAGAGAATACGACCATCCGGACGCCTTCAATCCCTCGAAATCAACTGCGTCTCCATACCGATCGTAAGATCTAGGTTCTCCCCCGATAACGAATATGAAAGGACTATCTGCCGCTTCGTTGAGGCCATCTCTGTCTTCTTTGTTAAAAGATGAAAAATAATTCTCTATCGCCACCACAGGCAATAGATGGTTATCAGCAAATGTGTTCACACCAACTAAGAGGAGCATCAACCCTATCAACCGCATCATTTTTCCCTATTTCAATTTCGAGAGAGGATTACAAGATTTACGCTATCAAAACGGCGCTATTACTAATCTCGTTTTGTGTCAGAAGAGATAACCGAATCATCAATTTTGTTAATTGTATAGCAGTGCCAGATAAAGAACACGGTCGCCAACGTTCCCAAGATTTTCGTTGCCCAAATACTGCCGCTTACGAGCCCTAAGGTGGCAGGTTCACTCAGATCATCCCTTAGGGTGCTAAGTATAATACTGTTGTACAAATAAACGTACTTGTAAAGCTCCTTCTGAGGTGTCCCTAGATTTGAAAACACTTTGCTTGGTAATTTTGGAGGCCAAAAAGCTTGCAGCCAACATAAGCATTCGGGTTGTCGATGAACAGCACCCCACCCCCGGGGCACCCCCCGCTTCACCAGATGGGACTCCTAGTATTGGTATGTATTACTAATGTGGACGAGTGATGCAGGTATAGGAGCTGTCTATGCATCACTGCGTGTCTCAGGCACCTGCGGGCAAGGTCAAGTGCCTCTGCCGATAATCTTGCAGCGATTAACGCGCTTCGAAGCGCTTCAAACCACAAGCCCACGGACTAGTCTGCGGCAGGCAGTTCGCCGGGCGCCCAATATTCAATTAGTGCTTTGATATGATTACTTGAGGCCCCTTTAGCCGATTGACCCAATTCAATCTGGACATTAGGCCCGGATAAGAAAGGCCGTGGCCGTAAAGGGTAAAAGAGTTTGGTTGCATCGATTGTCGTCGCCTCGGCCTCGAACTCTGAGACGACCCAAGATTCTTCTGCACCCCAAAACCCAGTTGTACCCCAGGCAATTTGCCCAACTAGCTCCCCATTTAAATTAAACACGCCTGATCCACTCGAACCGGGCGACGAAGGCAGGTTGTAATGCAATAGCGTACGATCTGTCACATTGTGGCCGACGAACGAACCAGCACTGGTAACAAAGGGGCCTGATCGCAGCATAATATTGGGATGGCCCACGTTGATAACAGGTTGGCGTCGGTTCAGCGTTTCTGAATCGGCAAATTTAATTGGCGTTAACTGCATTGCTTCTTGAGTTCTAAGGAGTGCAACGTCTGCTTTAACGTTATTAGCACTATTATCAAAGTTTAGGTTAGCCTGTTGTTCAGCCCACAATAGCCCTGAATCCAAGCTGGTTCGATTAACGAGCGTGGCATTGACCACTTGTCCCTGGAAAGTTTTAAAGGTTGTGTCGTCTCCAGGTTGAAGCGCGCTGACACAGTGGTCATTAACAATGATGAGGTTTTTGCTGACCGCGACTCCCGTGCAAACACAGACATCAGTGAAATCGTCGACCAAGTTCCCGGCATTGCAGATCGAGCATCCGGTAGCCGCGAGATACATCACCGTGGCTTGCTTGGCAATATCGAAAGCGTCGCTGTCAAACTCCGACTTGGGGAAGCCCGAAACTGTGAATTCCTCGCCATAGTCAATGACTTCATATTGAGCTGTTGCGAGCGTATTTGCATTCAGCGGCCACTGCGTGTCGTCGATAATATCTGGAGAATTTGAAGGAGATAGGGCTGCAAGTTGGGCGTCGTAGCTCGCAATGAACTCCCTAAGCGGCTGGTTGTCGATAACAACCGTTGAGCTTTTTGGGTCTGCGAAAAAAGTCGAT
>CAJJAX010000027.1 GCA_905182155.1 uncultured Pseudomonadales bacterium | reverse complement strand
GCCAGGCACAGGGCACCGCGCAGATCTCCGTAAGCAAAGCCGGCGAACTCATCTTTGATCAACGCTATATCGACAGTCCAATTGATGTGTTTGCGGTGCAAAAGGGCATCGTTTCAATTCTAATCGGTATCGCCGAAGCGCGTTATTTCCTCGAACGGGTCGATGCGATGAATCACATTATTGATCCCGAATGGACCCAGCTATCGAAACCCGATGAGGCCAGTCTGACGGTTGAGATTTTAATGAACATGACAACCGGCATGGATGAGACGCTTCGCCAGCAAGGCCAGACTGGCACAGACTGGGCCTACAATAATGTCGCCTATCAAAAACTCAAAGAAGCCCTGACCGTTCAAACCGGCCTAGAACTCAACACGCTAACCCAGCAATGGTTATTTGAGCCTCTCGGCATCACGGACTCCAGTTGGATTACCCGGCCGGAAGATGATGCGGGTCACGCGTTTTCGGCGCTACAAACCACCGCCGATGCCCTACGCCGAGTCGGCGAGGCACTACTGCAAGATCAACTGGTTGATTCTTTTTATCGCGAGGCCCTAGGCACACCCAGCAGCAGTACCAATCCCGCTTGGCACCTGCTCTGGTGGAACAATCAGGCCCAGACCCACATGCGTCCGGGGGTGGAGCAGATCTTTCCAAAACCGCTGCTGCCCCATGCGCCGAGCGATCTCATTAGCGCACGCGGCGCGGGCGGGAATCACTTATCCATTTCTGCAGACCTTGATCTGGTCATCGCACAAACCATCGACCCCACATCCAAGCGCACGCCCCCAACCGGTCATCAAAAAACCTTCTGGGATTTGATCCAGCGCTTGTAAGGCTTACGCCCAGACGCAAACAAACCCAAAGCCATGAGCCAGACCTTGGATCGTCCCGGGAAAGGGTGCCCCCAAAGAATGCGCCCTGATCGCCGTTGTCGCAAAATATCAGATTATGCTAGCCTCTCGACTATCTTCACAATTCGCCGGAGTTACAGATGGATCTCTCCTATGGTCCTGAGTACAACGATTTTCGCGCAGAGGTCCAAGCCTTTGTCGCCGCCAATATCGACCAACAACCTAAGCCCGGGGATGGCCCTCGAAGCCAAGCCGTGCAAGCCTGGCAGGCCAAACTGATCGCCAATGGTTATCACTCCCGCACGATACCGAGAGACTACGGCGGCTATGGCGCTGACCCAGACATCATAAAACCAAGGATCATTGCAGAGGAATTCAGCGCCGCCCAAATGAACACGGGCTTCAGCGGCCAAGGCATCAGCATGCTAACGCCGGTGCTATTAGAGCTGGGCACCGAGGCCCAAAAACAGCAATTTATTCGAAAGACCATTCACGGCGAACTCATTTGGTGTCAGGGTTATTCTGAACCTGGGTCGGGATCTGATTTAGCTAGCCTCACCACCAAAGCGGAACTCGACGGCGATGAGTGGGTCATCAATGGTCAGAAAATCTGGACCAGCACGGCGCACATCAGCGATTGGATTTTTTGCCTGGTTAGAACAGAGCCCGAGGCGCCAAAGCACCAAGGCATCTCCTTTCTGCTTTTTGACATGAACACGCCCGGCATTGAAGTCAGACCGCTTGTGGATATGACCGGCGCTGCCAATTTCAACGAAGTCTTTTTTACCGATGTGCGCGTTCCTAAAGATCAGATCGTCGGACAACGGGGACAAGGCTGGCAGGTTGCCAATGCCATCTTAGGTCATGAACGGGTCTCATTAGCGCCGCCGGACGCGGCCATGGCCCGGATCACCGGCGTGATTCGATTGATGCAGCAAGAAACCATCAGCGGTGAACGGGCCATCGATAACCCCATTTTCAGAGACCGCCTCATGAAACTGCAGGGTCGGGTGATGGCCATGCAATACAACGACATGCGCTTGTTATCGGCGCGGATTAACAAAAATCAAGACACTAAGCTTGCGGGCATGGTTGTCAAACTGATCGGGACAGAACTTAGGCATGAGATTGAATGCCTTGGCATTGACGTCTTGGGCGAAATTGGCCTGAGCTATGAAGACAACCCCTATTTGCGGGGTAACGGTTCCTGGCAATACCAGTATATGTACTTCTTAGGGCTCATTATTGGCGGCGGCACGTCCCAGATTCAAAAAAACATCATCAGCGAACGCGGTCTTGGTATGCCAAAGGAACCTAAAATCGCGGCACCGGGGGTATAATGGAATTCGGACTCTCTCAAGAACAAGGTCTACTTCAAGACAGTATTGCGCGGTTTGTAAAGGATCAAGTGAGCCTCGAAACCGTCCGTGCGGTCGCGGAGGATCCCAACTTAGATCAATCAGTTTGGACTGGCCTGTCAGAGCTCGGCCTAGCCGGACTCATCATCCCCGAGACCCACGGCGGCGTCGGCTTAGGATTACTCGATGCGGTGGTGGTTGCTGAAACACTCGGCTACCATATAACGCCTGGCCCCTTTCTCAGCACCGCAATTATGGCGCCAACGCTCTTAATGGCGGCCAATAAAACAGACCGATTGGCCGATATTGCGGCCGGGCGTTGTCGGGTTGGGATCGCGTTATCTGAGGCGATCGGCGCAAGGCTCGACGCCCCAAGTCAGCAATGGCGTGATGAATGGCACCTCACTATTTGCCTTTGACGCAGTGGCCGACAGCTATTTGGTTGCGGACCAAAACAAGCACTTATATTTGGTCTCAGCCAGCGACACCGGGCTGACTCGCACGGTTTTAACCACCGTGGACAAGACCCGCCAAACCGTGGAGTTAACCTACAAAGACGTAGCTGCCACCTGCATCAGTACCCAGGTCAGCGTCTTTGAAACCACCTTGGATATTGGCCGAGTGATGCTGGCAGCAGACACCCTAGGGGCAGCCCAAGACATGCTTGACCAAGCAGTAGACTACGCAAAGCAGCGCGAGCAGTTCAATCGCCCTATTGCCAGCTTCCAAGCGGTGAAACACATGTGCGCGGAAATGGCAGTCATCAGCTTAGAGCCCTGCCGGGCGCAATGGTTTGGTACGGCGGGCATGCGCTACTCGGCAGAGTTGCCATGACGAATGCACGAGCTTCACGGCATGTCATGCCAAGGCGCATTTATCTGAGGTGGGCACAGTCCGTGGCCAGGACCAGCAACCGAGGTCCATGGCGGCATGGGCTTCACCGACCTTGGTGGGCCTGCACTACTGGTTCAAGCGCATTGGCGCAAACCGGCAGTTGTTCGGCTCACCAGAGCTGGTTAGGGAAGAAGCCGCTCGCATTCAGATGCTTGTGGCTTAATGGCCTAAAATTAGACAATATCCTTTAGCGAAGGTCTTGACGAAGAGACTCATGCTATGGGTCCGAAGAATGGATCCAACGGCAGCTCAAAACCTAATAACCGCCTCTCCCAGATATTATCTGGTCAAATTAAACTTGAATAGTTTTATTCAAAAAAGGCGCATTTTTAAGCCTAATCCTTGGGTTGCTCGCGGGCGTCTGCCTATTTTCATGGAGCCTGCTCAGCGATTGGAACGAGGTGTCCAAGCGCGTGCTCGCCGAGAACCAGCAAACATTAGAATTACTATTACCAATCTATGTTGACCTCGACAACGACAATCAGACCGAGCGCTTGAACGCCGCACTCACCCGGTTGCTCGAACATTCAGCTTTCAATCGCGTTCTTCTCCAGCGCGGCGCCGAGCCTGCCTACGCCGCAAGCCTGCCGAAAAAAATCACCGTCAGGCCCATTCTTGATCTGCTCTCGCCACAATTGATCGAGTTACAAGTCACCGATATTTCAGGTAGCAAGGATCAAGCCCCGATGCGCCTGTCAGCGACGCTGCAAGCCCATCGTGCCTTCGAACCATTTGTCGCGCGTCAATGGCAGCTTGCTCGGATGGGCCTAACCCGAACGCTGATCATCATATTAATCGTGATTCTGACCTTCGAATTCATTGCAATTCGTCCTATGCGCGCACTCGGACAACGCTTGGCGCGAGACGGGTCAGAACTCAGCTTTCTGCCAGAGGATATCCGAGGCGAGGCGGCCGAAATCAAACAACTCACTCGAGCCTTTAATCAGCGCGTTGAAAACATTTTCAGGTTGCAACACGAAAACCAAAGCCTCGTTGCCGCACTGAGGGCCTCACCAGATTGCTGTTTAATTATCGACCTAGAGTCTGGCCTCGTTCTCTTTTCCAATGCGGCTGCAGAACAACTTCTTGGAAGAACCAAAGCCGAATGTGAAACCAAACCCATCTGGGACCTTTGGAATCGAGGCCGCGCGGAGTTTGAAAGCGATGCTAAAGCGGCCCAGCAGATGCTGGGCCAGTCCTTTCGATTCATCATAGAGCCCGACCGCCCTGACGAAAGCCGCATCACCATAGAAGCCCACATGACGACTTTTAATCTCGATGGTGAGCTTCGAGGACTCATTTTTGCCCGCGACATCAGCGAGCGAGGCGCCCTGTTACAACGGGTCGCCGACAATCAAAAAGTCAAAGCCATTCGAACGTTAGCCGGCGGGCTTGCGCACGATTTGAACAACCGCATTCAGATTGCAGCAGGGCACCTAGACCTGATCGATGCCGAGCAACTCTCAGCGCCCCATCAACAGTCTCTGCTCACGGCTCGTCAAGCGATCCTGCGCAGCGCCCAACCCATTGACCAAATGCTGCGCTATTCAGAGCAGAAAGCATTGGCCACGTCCCCCCTGAACCTCTCTATTTGCTTAGAGGGCCATCGCGACATGCTGGCCCAGGCTGCAGCGCCCTGCCAACTTGACCTTGAAATCCAGGACCGTGCGGTAATCGTTGACACCAATCAAGCCGCCCTGCTCGCGAGCCTCGTGCAATTGCTGATCAATGCCAGCGAAGCCGCTGAATTGGGGCAAGAACCGATCCACCTATTGCTAGACCACAGGACCCTTGAGGCGCCTTTACCCGGCCCCCTGCAAACCATTCCCGCCGGTCAATATGCGCGTCTGGCGATCACTGATCAGGGCCGGGGCATTCCGGAGGGGAATGCCTCTCGGATCTTCGACCCGTTTTTTTCCACAAAAGCGCTCGAACAGGGCGGGGGCATGGGCCTGAGCGTGGTTGCCGGGTTTGTCCAAGAAACGGCCAGTTACATCAGCGTTCAATCTGAGCAAGGCCAGGGCACCACCTTCACCCTATTACTCCCAGAGGCCGAGCCAACCGTAAGCGCGGCTTGAACCGCTACGCGACAGCGCCGGCAGTCTTTAAGGCATCGCGCGATTCAATGGAAATCCCAAAATCCGCCAATACTTGATCCGTATCTTGACCGTGCGCTGGCGCATGACCGGCGACAGGCAACGATTCGCCGTCGAACTTGGCCGGTGATCGAACGAGGCGCATTGCCCCCATGAGCGGATGATCGCGTTCAACGATGGTCTCATTACTTTCGAGCTGCGCCTGGCTTAGTACCTCAGCGCGCGATAGGCAGCGCGCCGCGGGCACTTCGTTCTCGATCAGGCGCGTCAAAATGACATCGGTCGGTAAACTGCTTAAAGGCATCTGCAAGGGACGCTCGATACGCATCAATGTTTTGCAACAAATTCTCCATCGAGTTAAACCGCGGGGGTCCGACATCATGTCCTCTTTGCCCAAGGCTTTCAGCACCCCAGCCCGTTGACGATCGGTCGCGGCCGACAGGGTAATTGCACCATCTTGGGTTTCGGTTAGCTCATAGATCAGATCAGACAAGAGGGGCTGTGGCGCGATATCCGGATCCAACAAGGTATCGTTCATAAAAGAATCCGGGGTAGATAAAAAACAATCCGGCATCAATCATGGCCACATCAACATGCTGACCCTGACCAGTATGAGCGCGAACTAATAAGGCGCCGGTGACCGCCTGCATTGCGGTATAGGCGGTAATCTTGTCGCACATCAGGTTGCGAATAAAGGTATGGCCCTCTCCGCCTTGAGATGCGGTCATCCCCACCTGCGCCTGAATAATCGGATCATAGGCCGGCGCCTTGGCGAGCGGTCCGGTCGTGCCAAACCCTGAGACGGCCAAATACACCAAGCGCGGATTAATCTCGCGCAGGCGCGCACTGCCTAACCCAAGGGAATCCATCACGCCGGGTCGAAAGTTGTGAATCACTACATCCACTTGAGGGATTAAATCTTGAATCAGCTGCTGACCTGCTGCGTGCTTCAAGTCGACTTTGATGGATTGTTTACCGCGATTGCAGTTCGCAAACAGCGCGCTGATGCCGCCCTTTGACGCACCGATATACCGCATGGGATCTCCCATATCCATTGGTTCAACCTTGATCACCCGGGCGCCCTGATCCGCCATCATCATGGCAGCAAAACTGGCGGTGATCATCGTTGAGAATTCAAGTACGGTAATGTTTTCAAATGGTTTCATCGGCGTTTTCTCCTCATTTTCCTCATGCTAGCGCAAGCCCTGCCCCTAGGCGACCCCCACAACCCCCCAGCCCAATTCGCCGGGGAACGCAGCAAACCGCCTCAGCTTGACCCCGTTTCGGCACGCTTTTGAGCAAGGCATTCAGGCATAGCGCCGGCTCAAAGGGCTTAATCTGTCACCGCGCACCTTAAAAGGATCCTCTCAGGCAGCCGAGGCCAGGCAAATGATGCGCGTTAGCCGAAGGTTACCCCGCTGGGGATTAGCATTGCCAGGCTTGCAATACGCGCGCACCCTCGACAAAACGCCGCGCGCAGAGCCGCTAAAAGCCGCCTTCGCAAAAGCAAGCAAAAAACAATAAAGCTGGCTGGGGTCGATCCAAATCAAGGCCCTGGCATCGTGTTTCACACAATGCGGCCCATGCGCGCCCGCATCAAAAAAATTCAAGACAAGAAAAGGCGTGTTAGCGCCGCGCTGCGCGATAAAAGTCGTGCCGACGGCTTCTTTAATCGTTTGTTCCAACCAAATGCACTAAGCTTGCGCTATGAAATTTCTCCCCTTTATGACCGCCTTGATGCTTGCTGTTTTGCTTGCGCCAAAATCAGGATTTGCCGAAACGGGCGCACTCCAACCTTGTCCCGCCAGCACGCACAGCAAGATATTAGACTATGAATCCAAAGCCTTGTGCGCCCGTATCTCGGTGGCGGAAGCGAAAGATCAAACGTCGCGCTCAATCAAGTTAAATGTAGTTGTCCTGCCGGCAACGACCCGAACAAAACAACCCGACCCGGTTGTGTTACTCGCAGGCGGGCCGGGTCAGGCCGCGGTCTCGATCGGGCCTATGTGGGCCTCGCGGTTCGAAAACCTGCGCAAGCACCGCGACTTCTTGCTCATCGACCAACGTGGCACGGGTGACTCAAATTCATTGGCTTGCGAGGAAACCTTAGCCCCTATTTTTGATGAGACTGAACTCGATGGCGATATTGAACGGGTTCTCTCTCGGCAAATCACAGCGCTCAAAGACTGCTTAGTAACCTTGGACGCAGACCCACGGTTTTATACCACGATCGAGGCCGCATCTGACTTAGAAGCCGTTCGGGCGCAACTGGGCTACCCCCAACTAAATCTCTTTGGCGTCTCCTACGGCACGCGCATCGCGCTGGTGTTTAATGCCCTGTATCCAGACTCGGTTCGCAGCCTGCTGCTCGATGCCGTGGCACCCGTTAATATGCTGATCCCCGTGAACGTTGGCCTCGACGCCGACCTTGCCTTCCAGCGGATCGCAGCGGAATGCACCCAGACGCCAAGCTGTCAGGCGGCCTATCCAGACTTACCAGCGCAGCTCAAACAAGCGGAGCAGCGTCTGCGCGAAGCCCCCAGTCAATGGATGACAAACCCACTTACCGGCGAACAAAAAAGCGTCACCCTGGACCATCGGATGATCAATCGACTGCTACGCGGCGCCCTGTATAGCCGCAGCTTGCGGCAGGTCATTCCCCTCGCAATTAGCGAAGCAGCGAAGGGTCGCTGGCAAGTGCTCACGGGCATAGCCGACGTCCTCTCGCCCCAATCTAACGCCAATGACCTAAGCCTTGGGATGATGGCGTCAGTATTGTGTAGCGAGGACATGAGCCGGGTGAAGACCCAGACCGACGGGGTCTACTTCGAGAATGCGCTGCAGGAACTCTTAATCGACGTTTGCCCGATTTGGCCCCATACACCGGTTGCAGCAGATTACTTCACGCCCAAATCCAGTGCCGTCCCCGCGCTGCTCATGTCTGGGACCGAGGACCCCATAACGCCGCCGGTCTACGCTGAACGCGCACTGGCCTATTTGCCAAACGGTCATCACCTTGAAGTCATTGGCGGCGCCCATGGCGTCTCCCAATTGGGCTGCCTGCCAAGCCTCATCGAAGGCTTTCTTAAGGATCTCAGTTTAACAACCGACGAGGCTGAGTGCGTTCAGGCGATTGGAGGGCAGCCGTTTTTCTCAAGCTATGCTGGCCCGTTCGAGACCCAAGAGGAGGCGCCAGCCAATGATTGAAGTTTCGAGGTTAAAAAAGACCTTTGGGGAGGTCGTTGCCATCGAAGACGTCTCGTTTAACGCAGCAGACGCGAGGGTCACCGGTCTACTGGGGCACAATGGCGCTGGCAAATCGACCTCACTACGGGTTCTGTACGGCCTGATTAAACCCGAAACTGGCTACGTCAAGATCGACGGCATCGACGTGAGCCAAGACCGAATCGCGGCCCAGGCCAAACTTGGCGTCTTACCCGATGGCCACGGCCTGTACACTCGATTAACCACCCGCGAGCACCTACAGTATTTTGGTCGATTGCACGGCTTGTCAGATGAACGCATTGACGCCCGTAGCGATGACCTAATCCGAATGCTCGATATGCAAGGCATTGCGGATCGCCGAACCGAAGGGTTTTCCCAGGGCGAACGCATGAAGGTCTGCTTGGCCCGGGCGCTCATTCACGACCCCGGCCATGTGGTTCTAGATGAGCCAACCAACGGCCTGGATGTGATGACCACACGCAAAGTTCGCGAACTCATCGCAGAACTCAGAACCCTCGGACTATGCGTTTTGTTTTCGAGTCATCTAATGCATGAGGTTGCAAAACTCTGCGATGACATCGTCATTATTGCCGAAGGTCGTGTGGTGGCCGTTGGATCACCGGACGAAATTCGCGCCGCTGCCGGCGAAGACAACCTTGAAGATGCCTTTGTCCTCTTATCGGAAAAGGCAGTCAGGCTATGAATGTCGTTCGCGCGGTACTGATAAAAGAACTCAAAGATGGCCTACGGGACCGCCGAGCACTGCTTTCCGCATTTTTATTCCCACTGCTTGCGCCCGTCTTCATCTACGGCCTGATGACCCTCGTGATCAAACAAAACACCGAATCTGAAACCTTGACCCTACCCGTCATTGGGCAGAGCTACGCCCCGGCCCTGATGAGTCAATTCAAGGAGGCCGGTTTCACGCTTGAAGCCTTTGTTGGGTCACCCGAGGCCGCCGTCCGAGACAAAACCGTTGAACTCGTTGTTCAAGTCCCGGAAGACTATCAAGAAACCATGGCCAATTTTGAGCTGACTCAGGTTTTGATCATTCATGATGGTTCTCGCAACGATACTCGGACCATTGTGCGAAAGGTGAGAACCCTCATCAGCAACTACAACAATGAACTGGCGGCCCTGCGCCTAATTGCTCGTGGGGTTTCGCCAAAAGTCATGCAGGGGGTCCGCGCCAAGAATTCAGATATCGCAAGCGATGAGCAGCGCGCAGCCAACCTGCTGAACTTCATTCCGATTTACGTCCTCATGGCGGCGTTTGTCTGCGGCCTGGGCCTGGCCATTGACAATACCGCGGGCGAACGCGAGCGCCGTAGCTTGGAGCCGCTCTTAATCAACCCCGTCACAAGAACCTCGTTGATCTATGGTAAGTGGCTAGCGGCCAGCGCCCTGGCTGGTGCCGGCATGGTGATTACCTTGATCTTGTGCCTAGCGGCCATGCTGGCGTTACCCATCGACGAATTGGGATTGAATTTTACGTTGACCGCGGGTCAAGTCTTGATGCTCTTGCTGACAATCTTGCCGGTGCCGATGTTTGCCAGCAGCCTTCAGCTTCTGCTCGGCTTGTTCGCCAAATCCTTTAAAGATGCCCAGTCTTACGTTGGGATCTTGGTCTTTATTCCCGTGGTCCCAACCCTGGTCATGCAATTTTTACCCATAGCCAGCAGCTTCTGGATGTATTTTATTCCGATCTTTGGTCAATCCCTTATGATTAAAGAGATTTTAGGGGCCGAAACCATCCCGCTACTGGCCTATCCCGCGGCCTTCATCACAACGTTTGCAATGAGCTTGCTGGTTTGTTGGTTTACGGGCCGGTTGTTGAATCAGGAGCGGGTGATTCAGAGTTAGGCTTCTGGCTTAACGGCGGGGCCAACGCCGCAGGGATGGGGGCAGCCGGCGGCGCCAACACGACCGAAAGGCCATTTTTTTGATTTAAGCCTGGTTCACGGTTTGGGTGCCCGGTCTCTGGCGCTGATCGCGCCTCTGGACGCGTGCTGGATGGGGACCCGGGTGGTGAATCTGATGATGCCGCTTTTTCTGAGACGCCGGGCGCCGCATCCAGGCTAAGCTGGTCTGTGGATTGGTCCGGCGCAACCGAGGGCGCGCCTGACGTTAACGTCAGATACCCCATTGCCAACACCAAGGAAATGATCCCACCCACCACATACTGCCATCGATCACTCATTGCTTTCTCATGCTCCTGCTTCTGTCTTGAGCTCGCGCCCCATCAAACAGAGCGGCCGAGTTGTCTTCAATCGTTAACCGCTCATGCAGTCTACACGGCGCCCATAGACCCATCACAGGGTCGACCTGAACGGCGATACCCGTTATGTTAAACGCCCTGGCCTAGTAACCGCCAAATCTTTTAACGAGCGCCTTTTAACGAGAGCCTTTTAATGAGAGCCGTGCAATGACCGACTACCAGCCATTAGCAATCCATGACCAACAACCAAAACCCGCAAGCCTGCAGACGCAAGCCCATCAGGCGCAGGTCCGAAAACAACTGCCCTTAAGCGAGCCGAAAAGTTTTGAAAATGCCCGACGCGGGTTCATTGCGACCCTCGAGCCCATGCAAATACCCCATCAACACGCCGACCGAATGGTTTTCGACCTCACCCAATTTGAATTCCTGAAAGACGACAGCCCCGAGACCGTCAACCCATCGCTTTGGCGGCAAGCGCAATTGAACGCCCAACACCATGGCTTGTTCGAAGTCGTCGATGGCATCTATCAGGTCCGCTCGTTTGATATCGCCAACATGACTCTGGTGCGAGGCGAAACCGGCTGGATTATCATTGACCCGCTCACGTGCACAGAATCAGCTCGGGCCGCGCTGGCCCTGGCCAACGATCGCTTAGGTCATCGCGAGGTGGTGGCGGTCATTCACACCCACAGCCATGTTGATCACTTTGCCGGGATCTTCGGCGTGACCACGCAAGAAGCCGTGAGCGCCGGTCGAGTGCCGATTATCGCGCCCAAGGATTTCGTCCAAGAAGCGCTCAACGAAAATGTCCTCGCGGGCAATGTCATGGGCCGGCGCGCCACGTACATGTACGGCAGCCTGTTGACGCCGTCTCCAACCGGCTTTGTCACAACCGGCTTGGGCGCCGCGCTCGCGCTGGGCACCACGGGTTTTATTGTGCCAACCGATATTATTGAAACCAATGAAGAAACCCGTGTAGTGGATGGCATCACTATTGAGTTTCAACTGACCATGGGCTCAGAGGCGCCAGCCGAGATGGTCTTTTACTTCCCGCAGTATAAAGCGCTGTGCATGTCCGAGATCACCTCCCACCATTTACACAACATTTACACGCCAAGGGGCGCTCAGGTCCGCGATGCCCTGGCCTGGTCTAATCAGATTCAAGAATCCATCGACCGCTTTGGATCCCGTTTAGAGGTTGAATTCGCAAGCCACCACTGGCCGACCTGGGGCCAGACGGATGCCGTGCAGTACCTTAAACAACAAAGAGACCTCTACCGTTATATCCACGATCAAACCTTACGTCTGGCGAACCTGGGCTATGGACCAGATGACATTGCCGAGGCGATCGAACTGCCCGATAGTTTGGCCCAAGAATTTCATTGTCGAGACTATTACGGCACGGTCAAACACAACGCCAAAGCCGTTTATGTGAAGTACCTTGGTTTTTTCGATGGCAACCCAGCCCATTTAAATGAGCATCCGCCGCTAGCGCGCGCCATTCGGTATGTTGAATTTATGGGCGGCGGCGATGCTATCCTAGCCCGCTGCCAGCCCTATTTTGAGGCCGGCGATTACCGCTGGGTCGCGGAGGTACTCAATCACGTGATCACCGCCCAGGTCGATCACTTACCCGCCAGAGCACTGCTCGCCGATGCCTATGAGCAAATGGGCTACCAAGCAGAGTCCGGCCCTTGGCGGAACTTTTACCTTTGCGGGGCGCTGGAACTGCGCAGCGGTTTGCCCAAAGGCAGCCGCTATGGCCCGAGTGCCGGAATGGCCGAGGGCATGCCGCTCACCAATATCTTCGAAGCCATGGCGGTCAGACTGAACGGACCCAAAGCGGCGCAGCACCCGCTGAGTATAAATTTGAAATTAACGGATGGCAGCCCCGTTCTCATCGAAATTGAAAACGGCGTCCTACACGCCCAATTTGATCAGGCAGATGACACCGCGCCGCTGACGATTGAAAGCACCGAGTCGGATTTCAAAGCCTTGATGCTCGGGCTCAAGGATCCCGTTGAGATGGTCACAAGCGGCACGATCAAACTCATTGGTGAGGCCCAAACCCTGATCACGTTTCGCAGTCTGCTCGATCAGTTTGAGCGTCGATTTCCGATCGTCACCCCAATGCCAGCGATTGCCCACAATGCGGATTGATGCCGAGGTTCGGTTCTGGCGCCGTTCAAAAACGCCGACGCAGTTTCAAGACACGCCGTTACTGACCCAGGACTATCTACTGCAGCACCTTGAACCGCAGCTCATGACGCACGGCTTCAAAGGTTGTATTGCCGTTTTGGAGACCGAACTCGCGGCATTGCCCTCCGTTGAACGAAAGACCCTGCTGGCACATCGCCACATTCTGGGGGTCATTCCACCCCTACCCGAACAAGCCGAGTTACCATCGGCGCCGCAAGCTGGTGTTCTTGGCTATCACCTGCGGTCTTTTACCGGCTCAACGCATCAATTAAAACAGCTCGACATTTTGAGCCGCCTGGATTTACCGCTCGAGCTAGACCTTGCGGGTACAAGCGTTGAAACAGTGAGGGATCTGATCGAAAAGATGCCAAACCTGCGAATCATTTTTAATCGAATGGGGGGACTCGGCGGCGCAACCGATCAAGTCAAGACCGCAGATGATCCCTGGCCAACCGCAATACAATGGCTGCAAGATCACCCCCAGACCTTCATCAAGCTATCAGGACTGATTAAGCCGAGCGACGCCGGCCATTTCGATGAATGGGACCTGCCTCTCGACCACTTTAAGCCAAGACTCGAGGCGCTCTTAGCGATTTTTGGCGAAGACAGAATGCTGTTCAGTTCGAACTGGCCCGCCGGCCTTATGGCCGCCAGTTTCGAAGATACCCTCGACCTCATCAGCGCGTTGATCGAGATGTTAGCGCCCCAGAGCCTTGCGAAAATCATGGGCCTCAATGCCGCTCTTTGCTATCGGATTGGCAACTAGGATGCGGATCGGTCTACTCCACCCGGGCGCGATGGGCGCGGCGGTTGGCGCTTGTTTTACGGCCTGCGGCCATACTGTCAGCTGGGTCAACCAAGGCAGAAGCCCGTTAAGCCAAGAAAGAGCAGCGCGCGCGGGCCTTCTTGCCTGCGCGGACCTCGAACAACTCACGCAAGGCGCGGACTTAATCATTAGTTTGTGTCCGCCCCATGCCGCCACAACCGTCGCCAGCGCGGTTGCTTTGACCGGTTATGCGGGCAAATACCTGGAAGCCAACGCCATCGCGCCATCGAAATTGGCTGCGATCGACGCACTCTTGTCTGAGCACCCAATTCACCTCATTGATGGCTGCATCATTGGAGGGCCCGTTTGGCCCGATGAACGACCCGCCAGCACCACCACCCTGCACCTGTCAGGTCCGGGTTCAGGTGCAATCGCTGCGCTCTTAGCGGGTTCCCCTTTGCACGCCAATCACCTCTCGGATCAACCGGGTGAGGCCAGCGCTTTAAAAATGGTGTTCGCTGCCTTCAGTAAAGGCAGCGCCGCTTTAACAGCAGAGATTTTAAATGTCGCTGAGCAATATGGCGTGCGCGAGGCTTTGAGCACCCAACTCGGTCAACAAACAACGGCGCAATGGCAGCATTCGCTCGCAAGCACTGCGTCCAAAGCCTGGCGGTTCAAAGGCGAAATGCAGGAGATTTCAGAGACGTTCGACGCCGTCGGTGCAGAACCGGGGTTTCATCAGGCCGCGGCGGCCGTCTATCAAAAACTCAGCGACTACAAAGACTGGGAAACGAAACCGGACCTGAGCAGCCTCTTGGCCTCGTTGGCCAATGGGAACGCGCAAAAACCGACCTAGGAGCCATCGCATGACCATCCAACTCGGCTTTCATATTGGCCAACAAAATATCGCGCTTGCGGACCTTCGCACGCTTTGGCGCCGGCTCGATCAAAATGGGGCCGATTGGATTTCGCTCTGGGATCATTTTTATGAGGCCCCGCCCGCCGATGGCACCCAAGATCACTTCGAAGCGGTCAGTTTACTGGGCGCCCTAGCCGCAGACACCGAAACGGCCCGCTTGGGTTGTCTGGTCTTTTATGTGGGTTATCGCAATCCAGCCCTGCTTGCCAAGGTTGCCGCATCACTCGATCATATTGCCAATGGCCGTTTTGAACTGGGATTGGGGGCCGGCTGGCATGCCCAAGAAGCGGCCGCCTATGGTTACGACTTCCCATCCATTGGCACACGTCTTGACATGCTGGACGAGGCCGCCGAGATCATCCGCAGTCTGCTCACCCAGGATCGGACCACCTTTAACGGCACCCATTTTTCGGTTCACAACGCCAGCAACCTGCCCCGGCCTTTGAACCCAAAGCTGCCAATTTGGATCGGCGGCCTTGGTCCCAAAAAGACCCTTAGAATCGTGGCTCAGCGGGCATCCGGATGGAATGCCGCCTACGTCAGCCCGGAGCAGTTCGGGCACCTCAACCAAACGCTCAACCAGTGGTGCGAGCGTCTGGGCCGCGATCCAGCTGAAATCGAGCGAAGTGTTAATTTAAGTTTTCACTTAGGGTTTACTGAGGCTGACATTAAAGCAGAGCAGGCCCGGATCGATTCAGACTGGGGCCCGCAAGCGGACCGCATTCGAGCAGGCTCCTTGATCTGCACCCCAACGCAAGCCATTGACAAAATCTTGGCCTACCATCAGCAAGGCGCGAGCCTAATTAACGTCGCCCTGCGTGCGCCGTGGCGGGAAGACGCCTTAGAAAGCTATCTCAATGAGGTGATGCCCGCGGTCAGAGCTGCCGCCGATTAGCTTCGAGCAACCTCGAGCATTTCCGCGATCCGGGTAAATTTCACCCTGGGCCGACCGCTGGCCACGCCCTTGGCGACTTCAGCTTCATCAATTTTTTTCCAGTCGGCAAAGCTGACAAAATCGGGTTGCCGACTCTGGATCAAACTCAAAGCCGCCGCCGCAGACGGCGCGCCAGGCTCGAACAATCGGTTGGCCTGAAGATCTTCCACCATCAACCTAACCGTTTCTTGCGCGCAGGTTTTGTTGGTGCCAATTACCCCGCTCGGGCCTCGCTTAATCCAGCCCGCTGTGTAGAGCCCAACCACTTGATCGCCCGCAGCATCAACCGCCCGGCCGCCTTCATTGGCAATCGTGCCCCAGCTCTCGTTGAAGGGCACATCGGGCAATGGTTGCCCGCGATACCCCACCGAACGAAACACTAAGCCCGCCGGAATCACTTCTTCACGCTCGGTTGCAAGGGCTTTCAATTGCCCCCGATCATCCATTACCAAATCATTTTGAAGCAGTTTGACCGCACCCACCCGGCCATTGTCTTCAACAAGCTCGGTGGGTGAGACGCAGAACCGAATGTGTAATTGCCTTGGCTTACCGGCATTTTCACGGGTTGCATAGGCGGTAATCGTTTCAACATTTTTAATCGCATTCTTATCGTTACTCTCATCCAACAGCTTTTGACTATTGGCATCAACGACCGCCTCGCTTGCTAGAATGTTGACATCCGCCTCAGCAAACTCGCCCATCTCTTTAATCTCAGGTGGCGTAAAGGCGGCTTGCGCCGGACCCCTTCGTCCTAAAATATAGACATTCTTCACCTTGCTTTCGCTGAGCGCCGCTAGGGCGTGATCGGCAATATCCGTGACTTTGAGTTCATCAACGGTCTTACACAGAATTCGCGCGACATCCATCGCAACATTGCCAATGCCCACCACAACCACGGTTTCTTGGGACAAATCAAACTGTCGGTCAGCGAAATCTGGATGGCCGTTATACCAAGCAACAAACTCGGTGGCGGAGTGACTCCCAACAAGGTCCTCGCCAGCCACCCCCAGGTTCCGATCAAACGGACTCCCGGTTGTGAACATCACTTGATGGTAATGTTGTTTTAAATCATCCAAATGCAGGTGGGTGCCATATTCAACATTCCCGAAAAACCGAAACCCGGGCGCCGCGGCACTTTTTTCATAGGCTCGCGTGACGGACTTATCCTTTTGATGATCCGGCGCAACACCCGCTCGAACCAAACCGTAGGGCGTCGGCAACCGGTCAAACAGGTCGACCTCGACCACAAGGTCGGTTTGCTTGAGTAGATTACTAACCGTATAAAAACCCGAAGGACCGGATCCGATAACGGCCACGCGCAGTGGGTTCAACGCAGTTCCAACAGCTGACATAAGCTCATCCAATTACAGATTTATTCGAAGCAAAAGATAGCAGAATAAAGCCCATTCGCACAGTAAACCTCAGTCTAAACATTGGCCAGTTGCGCCACAGCGCTTAAACTCCCGACTGCCACACCAAAGGAGCACGCACCTTGAGCCAGATTTCAAAGATTGTCCTCAGCATCCTAATCATTCTGACCCTGAGCGCTGCTGCAGGCTACGCGGGACTTCGATACCTACTTGCAGATCCGGACCGATATCGCGAGGAACTGGCCGAGCAACTGGCGTCAAGCACCGGCTATGCAGTCCGAATTCAAAACCTTGAATGGCAACTTTGGCCGGATCTTGCGATTCGCTTGGATGGCATTGCAATTGACCCGTTACTGGGGGATGAACCCCTTGCGGTCATCGACACCTTGGCCATTGATGTCAAGCTGTTGCCCCTCTTGCTTGCGGGTGAGCTGACCATCGATTCAATTAAAATGGGTGCGGTCAAGCTTCACCTCTTTACGGACGTCAATGGTCAAAGCAATTATCAAACAACCGATGCGGCGCAGACCCTGGAATCGCCGAAGACGGCTGCCACAGAAGCAAACACGACAACCGGAATCGCTTTATCGTCCCTTACGATTGAAACGATCGCGATTCATTATGCCGATGCCGCAATCATAGGCGCGGTCGAGGCAGAATTCCGGCAGGTGAGGGGCATGTTGCTTGATAACCAATTGAATCTTGTGTTTGAGAACGGCTTGCGCTATTCCGATACGGACCTTGGCATTGCCTTTGATGGCGAGACTGAAGGCACCATCGTTTATAACATCAAAACGAATCAAATTGAGTTTGAGGTCTTTTCAATTCAAGGTGATTTAGCAACCCCCATCCAAGGCGCGAGCACATTTGAGGTTGAACTCACCGGCGCATATAAGGTTGAAGAAGATGCCTTCGCCTTTGAACAAATGAGAATTGACCATCTTGGTTTGACAACCCGCTTAACGGGCGCGATGACTGGGGTGACTGAAGCCAAAATTAGGCTTGATCTAAATTTGAGTACGACGCTGAACAATGCCGACGTCTTCAACACAGCCCTTGCCAATCCGCTGCAGGGGTTCACACCCATTACTGAACTGGCGCTTTCAACCCGGGTACGGGGCACCGATGTGACGCCCGAATTTTTCGATATTCAAGGCTCATTCAACGGCGGGACTTTCAATGGCGAGGCCTCGATCGATCTACCGAACCCATCCATCAATCTCACCCTAAACTTGAGCGCGCTCGATCTAAGCGTGAGCGAATCCAAGGAAGGCAATAACGGTTCACTGCCATCAGACCCACTCGATCCAGACACCATCCTATTGCCCATTGCCGAACTGGGCAGCGCGAGCGCGAAGATCGAACTGCGAATCAAAACGGTTAAAGCAAACGAATACGTTTTATCGGATGTTCACCTGCATCTAGTGAACGAGCAATCAATCTTAACAACCACTTTAGAAGGCCAGCTTGCCGCCGGCACTGTTCAATTTGAGATGGCCTCGGATTATCAACAAAAGGCCTTCACCACCCTGAAGACCCAGCTCACGCAAATTAATTTAAATCAGCTCTATCCAAACCAAACCTTGGGCAAACTCAATCTGTCGTCATCGCTTTCCTTTGAAGGGGCGAGCCTGGCTGGGCTTTCAAAAACACTCAAGGGCAAAAGCCAATTTGCCCTCACAGAGGGCTTACTCGATATCCGCACGGTCAAGCAGGGCGCCCAGTGGCTGGATCAGATGAGTCAGACCCAATCCGGCGTCGCGGATTGGCCGGATGACCTGGTGATCGATACCTTAAGCGGCAGCCATCAGTTTCACGCGGGTTTGCCGATCGCGCAGACGGCAACCTTAAACTACGAGAACGTGACCCTAGACGTCAGCGGCGGCCTCGATCTGTTTGACACAACGTTTGACTACGCCGTCACCATGACCTTGGCAGCGGCGACCCAAGGCCCGCTGCCGGTAAAGGGCCCACTAACCGGCACGCCCTGGCCAGCCCAATGCCAAGGCGCGTTTGAAAATCTGTCACCGAGCGTTTGCCGCATCAACCGGGATAAAGCGCAACAGCTCCTAACGGAGATCGCACGCAAAGCGCTGAAAGACAAAGCCAAGGCCCGGCTCAACCAAACCATTGAAAACAAAGCCCCAGAGGCTTTAAAAGATCTCTTGAAAGGGCTTTTGGGATCATGACTCAGGCGTTCGCCGATAAGGTCCTCGCCTGGTTCGACGTTTTTGGGCGTCATGATCTGCCGTGGCAAAAATCCCTGACCCCTTATCCGGTCTGGATCTCTGAAATCATGTTGCAGCAGACCCAAGTGCAAACGGTCATCCCCTATTTCAATCGATTCATGATGCGCTTCCCCTCGGTTACGGCCTTGGCGAGCGCCGACTTAGACGAGGTCTTAAGCCTTTGGACCGGGCTTGGCTACTATGCGCGCGCCCGAAACCTGCATAAAACAGCCCGGATCATTTCGGAGTACCACCAAGGTCAATTCCCACGCTCGCAACAAGATCTTCTGCAACTGCCTGGTATCGGCAGGTCAACCGCCGGCGCGATTAGCTCGATCTGTTTTAACGAGCGGGTCGCAATCTTAGACGGCAATGTGAAACGGGTGATCAGCCGCGTCTTTGCCATCGGCGGCTGGCCGGGGCAGCGCGAGACGGCCCAACAGTTGTGGCAGCAAGCCGAGGCCATGCTGCCCTATGACCGGATGAATGCCTATACCCAAGCCATGATGGACCTTGGCGCGACCATCTGCCTGAGCCGTGCGCCTTTGTGCGATGTCTGCCCGGTGAGCAGGCAGTGCCAGGCCCTTGACCGCAGTTCGGTAACCGACTATCCGGGTAAAAAACCCAAAGTTGCCAAGCCGACCCGCAGCACCATCATGTTGGTAATCAAAACCAAGGGCGGCGAGGTCCGACTGACGCAACGCCCGCCTGAGGGCATCTGGGGCGGACTCTACAGTTTTCCGGAACTCACCCAGGCGCAGCTTGACGAGCTTAAGCTACCCAGCCCACCTCAGGCCCTACCCAAACTAAAACACAGTTTCACGCACTTTCATCTGCTGATCGAGCCGGTGCTCGTTGAGATTGAATCTCGAGGGGATCTTCCTAAAATTGACAACGAAGCCTGGGTTTCTGACGATAATAGTCAAGCCTTTGGCCTGTGCCGACCGGCTCAAAAGATCATCCAAGCCTTGTTGGCATGACCGGTTGCCAACCATTAGCGGCTTCAACGCGATTGCCGCATGCCCTTTGCCCCGGGCGCGTGTCATAATTTAGCCAGACAAAGGATCCATCATGACAACAACCGTATTTTGCAAACTCCTTCAGAAAGACTTACCTAAATTAAGCGTCCCGCCCTTTCCGGGCGAAAAGGGCCAGGAGATTTTTGAGCAATTTTCTGAGGAAGCTTGGCAGCAATGGCAGGCGCGCCAAACCATGCTCATCAATGAAAAACATCTCAACATGATGGATAAGACCCATCGCCGTTATTTAACGGAGCAACGAGATCGCTTTTTAAGTGGTGACGCGGCCGACGAGGCCGACGGCTTTGTTGAAATCGAGTCAGACCAACCCTAAATAACATACCGGTCATTAGCGGCTCGGACGGTGATATCGCTGATGACAACCCCCCATGGTTGGTCTATGGCGTGCAGGATTTCCCGAACCAGCCAGGCAGGGTCAAGCGCCGCATAAGACATGCTGTCGCTCGAACCCAGCTCTTGATCGCCAGTGCCCGCAGCAAGATCGCCCATTGTGGCCATATAGCTGTCGTATTCCGCTCCAAGAATGCCGCGTATCGCCTCAGGATTGACGACCCCTTGACCCAGGTTGGTCCCCGGCACGCCCGTTGGCCGCACCACGGTGACTTTAATTTTGCCCTGTGATTCCAAGGAATCCAGTAAAAAAGTATCTTCTTTATGCGGACCTTCAATTTCTACTGCCGGCAACCGCACTATTGCCATAGATCGACGACAGATTGACCACATGACCCCGGCCTTGGTCCATCATCAGATCGTGAACCGCAATAATCCCGTTCAACACCCCTTTGATATTGACATCAATACAGCGATCCCAAGCGGGCCCTGCGGCCTCATGGTCGCGATAGAACGTCCCAACATAAAACTCTACCAGGTTGACCACGATTTCATCTCCCCGAGACCGCCGCCGCCGTCGCCGCCTGCAGGTCCCCCAAGCGCGTCACATCTGCGGCAATCGACAAGCACCGCGCGGAGGATGGCAACACCGCCTGCAATTGCGCTTCATCCAGGTCCAACGCCACCACCCTCGCGCCGCGATCCAAGCAGCCGTTTGCAAGCAGCGAACCAAAGCCGCCACTGGCGCCCGTAATCATCACAACCCGATCGTCTAAGTAATTCATAACCCATCCTTTTGCCGATTTTTACCTGACCCATATTAAACGCAGTCGACGTTATAAGTCTTCGAAAGCCGGCGGGCATCAAAAATCCAACCCGACGGTTTACCGGGCGACGACTTGGTTCGGTTGCCCCTAAGCGCCCTCGCCGTCGACCCAAAGACGGCTTTACGCCTGAACTGACCCGAGCTGCAAGGATTGATGATGAGTCGGCAAAGCCCGCGCGGGATAAAACCCCAACTCAATCGCTTTTTCGCCGCCTCAAATTCCCAGCCCAACGATCCGGATATCCCGAACCCGTTTCAGAAAGGCTTACCAGAAGACGGTCCGGATGGGGACACCTCAAAATTGACGTTTATCGGATCTGAAGGTGCGCTCGATCATGCCACCAGAGCTTCGGCGCGGGACGGTCACCGGTTATTTGTTCTTGCAACGTCTGAGCATCATACAACCGGCCATTGAGCATCACGCGTTCAAGGGTTTGGGTGTTGTGAATGTCATCTAAAGGATTCGCGCTCAGAACCAGAACATCCGCCAGCTTTCCGGCCGTCAGTGACCCCAATGATGCCTGCATCCCCAAATACTGAGCGGGGTTGATCGTTGCAAGCTTCAACGCGGCGAGCGGCGTAAAGCCGCCCCGAACAAAGCTCCAAAGCTCCCAGTGGGTTGCAAGGCCCTCTCGCTGACCATGCGCGCCGGTATTCACAATGACCCCTTCTTCTGCCAACTGACGTGCAACTGCCGCCGCATCATCGTCCTTAAAGTCCGACTCCGGCGCCATAACTCGCCGAACAGATCGAGCCTGTAATTGATCGGGCGGCACAAAGTGGCTCAGTAAAGGATGCTTCCAAACCTCACTGGTTTGATAGTAATAATCCTCCGATGTTAGTCCGCCATAGGTCACCACAAGGGTTGGGGTGTAGCCTGCCTCAGACTGTCGCCAAAGCTGAATCACATCGTCATAAATCTTAAGGGTTGGAATGTTGTGCTCGACGCCGGTCGAGCCATCAACAATCAAATTCATGTCCTGGTGGAACAAGGACGCGCCTTCCGCAACCACCAACAGGCCTTCTTGCCGAGCCGCTTCAATTACCTGCTGGCGCTGTTCACGTCGAGGTTGGTTATAGTTTTTAATGCTGACCGCCCCTTGCGCCTTCAACCGTTTAACGTGAGTCACCGCATCACTCAAGGCATCGACCTTGGCAAAGCCCAGGCTCTTGGCGCCATAGACCACCTCACCGGTTGAGAAGATTCTAGGCCCCAGAATGCGTCCAGCTTTTTGGTATTCCGCCGCGGCAAACACTTGACTGGCTTGACTTGAGGGGTTGTGAACCGTTGTGACGCCCAAGGCTAGGTGCGCCAATAACGACCAATTATTTTTCGGAATCACGTCGGCCCGACCATAGGGTCCATGAGCATGGGCATCAATCATGCCCGGCATCAAGGTTTTACCGGACACATCGATGCGTTGCGCGCCATCCGGGATTACAACCTCATCGGTTGCCCCAACCTGCAAAATCCGAGCGCCATCGATCAAGAGGGTCCCCAATGGAATAACGCCCGTTGCCGCATCCATGGTGATGATGCGTCCTCCGACCAACGCAACGAGGCCCGACGGTCGATCGGTCTCGACGGTTTGAGATAGATCAACCGTTTCGGCTGGCATCGTCCAAGCAAGACCTTGGCGAACACTGCGGGTTTTGCGACGCGGGCCGATAGACCAACTGATGCGTGCGCTATCTTTTGACCAAGCCAAGTAATCTGCGCCCAATTCACTAGCCTGTCCAAAGCTCAACCCTTTGTAATCAGCACTCAAATCTAACGCAATCCCGAGGGCGGGCACCTTGGTCACATACAACTGGAAATTTTCGACGAAGGCCAGATGCTGACCATCTGGAGATAATTGATAGGTTCTAACGAAACGCCCATGGGCTAATTTGCGCTCGTCAAACCCTTCAAAGTTTCGAGACAATAAAACCGTTTCGGCGTCCCCGTCGGAGCCTCGACCCGCGGCGGATGAAACCCGGTCCGTGTAATACAGTCTTTCATCGGGACCAAAATGTGGGTCCGCGCCTTGATCCGAAATTTTAACTTCTCGCTTTTCTGTCCGATCGAAAAGATAGATACCCGGCGCTTGCCCCCAATCCGGATGGGTCAAGCTGCTGCCAGACAGTTTCCGATACGCAAGGTATCGATCGTCTTCGGAGATCGCAAGATCCGTGTAGTGCCCAGGCGGCAGGGGCAGCGCGACCGGTTTGCCGCCTCGCGCGGAGACCGACCAAATACCGCCGAGCGACTCGTCAGACCAACTTAAAAAGTAAATACGCGCCCCGCTCTGATCAAAGATCGGCGCGTAAACATGATAGTCCGTCATCCCGTTCAACAACGGTTTTGGAACTGATTTCCCTTTTTTAAGAAAGAGCTGCCCAAGGGACTCAAAAACCACCGAGTTATTGTTCGGCGAGGTTCTAGCGAAACGCACCATTTTAGTTGTGAAGGTGTCGGCTGAAACCGAGACCTCAACCTTCGGCGGCCCATACACACGACGCTGGTCCTGCACGCGAAAGGCAATTGCTTCGCGCTCACCGGTTGTCAAATCAACCTTAAAAAACCCGCCACCCGCCCAATAGATCAAACCTTGGCTATCAGGCAGCCAAGCCATGTTCGGGTACAACCCATAAACGCCCCAAGTTTCCTGCATGTCCGGGTCAAGATCATCCACCAGCATGCGCTCTTCTTGGCTTTTGAGATCCATCACAAACAGCCTTGATTCCGACCGAACGCGTTTAACGTAGGCAAGAAGCTGACCATCCGGGGACGGCACCGGGCGAACCGCACCCCCATAACCCCCTGCAACAACCTCGGTTTCGCCGGTACTGAGATCCAATTGTTTGATTTCAAACAACCCGCTATGGCTGTCATCGTGATACACAAAGGTATTACCAGGCGTCGCACTTTGGGTGTAGTAGAGCGTTTCGCCATCGGCCGAAAATGCCGGCTCTCCTAACTCTTTTTGGTAATTTTTATTCGGTCGGGCAACCAACTCAACACCGTCGGTTGGGGCATCCACCGTGGCGTCATACAGCCAAATCTCGCCAGTGCCGAGGGATCGCGAGGTCGTGAAATGTTTTTTGGCGGCAATGAACTGACCGTTGGGATGCCAAACCGGAGAATTCATCAACCGAAAGGATTCATCGGTGATTTGCTTAACCGCCCCAGTTGCTAGGGTCATCACCCAGACATTATCGCCCCCGGCTCGATCAGAGATAAAGACGATTTGTTTGCCATCCGGGCTGAACCGGGGCTGGATGTCCCAAGCCAAGCCATCCGTCACGCTTTTCGCCTGACCGCCCTTAATATCAAGTAGGTAAAGATCGCCCAAGAGATCGAACACGAGCGTCTTGCCATCAGGCGACACATCAATGCTCAGCCAGGTCCCACTTCTGACATCGATCTCCGCCGTCATTGGCAACGTCGAATAGGTTGGATTCGTGACATCCCAGCTCGGCGCTGCCGCCTCTGCAATCGGTGTCGACTGGTCGGCTAATGCAGCCATCGAGCCAAAGATCGAGCCAAACATCAACAGACACAATAATCTTTGCATGCTCGTAAAACCGGCCCCCGTCCTGCTCAAACAAATTAACCGCTCGATATCCGCCCGCCAACTCAATTCGTCCTGCTTCATCTTGCCCCCCCTTTTATCTTTTCCGATTGGCTCTCAGTCGATATAGTCCCTCTAATCACTCGATTAAAGTAGTGCTATGACACCCGCTATTTTGCTGCTCACACAACACGCCATCACCTTCAACATCCATGACTATGTGCATCAATCCAATGCAAAAGATTACGGCCTTGAGGCCGTTGCCGCACTGAACCTACCGGCTGACCAAGTTTTTAAAACCTTGGTTTGCGAGCTAACGCCCAAGGAACTGGTCGTTGCGGTGCTGCCGGTTTCGGCGCAATTGAACTTTAAAGCGTTGGCCCAGGCCGCTGGGCGAAAAAAAGCGCGCCTGGCCGCTCAAAAACACGTCGAGTCTGCGACGGGCTATATCCTCGGCGGGGTTAGCCCTTTAGCCCAAAAGAAAGGCTTGAGAACCTATATCGACATCACCGCAGAAGACCATACCACGATTTTTATTAGCGCTGGCCGACGCGGGCTTGAGATCGAAATTGCCCCCAAGGATTTGCTCGACGTGACCAACGCGCACTATGCGCGTCTAGCAAGCGCAAACTAAGACCAGGCGCCCCGCCGCGCTTAACCTTTGCGCGTCATCGATTGATGAAGGCTCTTTGCTTTGACGCGCCAGACTTTTCGTCTGCCGCTTCATCCCGAATTCGCAGTTTAGCGACCCAGGCAAAGTGCTTTTGCAATCGCACATCTGCCAAAAGCGCCGCCATGGTATTGAGCGACTTACCCAAGCTCATTTCATCATAGAGTCGGTGCACGCCAGCGTGGCAAGGTCTGCACAGCATCACCCCATGATTTAATGCTTGTTTCGAGAAGTGGCGCCTGAAGTGCTGCCTTCGGTGCAGTTTCTTGGGGATCAAGTGATGAAAGGTCAAGCGCCGGGCTTGGCAACAGCCGAGGCAAACCCGAGCGTCTTTGAGCTCGGTAGGGACCGCGGCGCGCGGCGATAACGGCGGCACGTCTTTTTTCGCAGAAACTGCTTTTTGCGGCATTGGCCTTGTATCCCAGTGGCTTACAGAAAATTGTACGGCGTGACCATTGCCCCAGACTACTTCGAGGCGTTCGAGTAACGCGCCACTTTAGGGCGCCAATCGCACGGCTCATCTTGCAGCCTTGCCGGACATCCTGCATGATCCGCTCTTTTGAGAACACCTGCCCATGCAAACCGAAAAAGCCCCGCTAACCCTACCAGCAATTAATCTACAAGATTCAGCTTGGTTGACTGCTTGGTTTGAAGTGCTTCACCTCAAACAAGTTTTCAGGAAAGGCTGGCTCGAACGCGGTCTACCGCCGGCTCGGTGCGAAAGCGTGGCAGAGCATTCCTTCGGTAACGCCATGCTGTGCTTGCTGCTGGCACAACAACAACCCAACTTAAACGTTGAAAAAATACTGCGCATGGCCTTGGTGCATGACCTGGGCGAGGTTTACGTTGGCGATCTCACCCCAACCGACGCCGTCGCGCCGGCTGAAAAATACGCGCTCGAAAAGCAAGCCGTGCTCAAAATTCTCAGCGATCTGCCGGCCGGTGAGACCTTGCTTGCAAATTGGGAAGAATACGAAGCCCAAGTCACACCCGAAGCCCAGTTCGTCAAACAAGTCGACCGATTAGAGTTTGCGCTTCAAGCCGCCCAGTATCAGCAAGCCGATTTAATCACCGCAGATGACCTGCTTGGTAAGGTTGGTCGTCAATTGGCAGAGGCAAAGGTACTCGCCCCGTTCAAGGATCTGTTCACCGCCGCGGATAAACAATAGGGGCATAAAATGCCTTGTGCGCCCGCTCCTTGCAGCGCGCCCAACCACTCTTAAGAATTAAAAGCGCTCGACTCGTTTAAGGCTTGGTCGCAGGCGACCCAGTCGGGGCCGACAACCAGCAACCACTGAGAAGGGGCAACATTCAGCCAGCCAAGCTTGGTCGTTATTGGGCTAAGCCCCTTTTTAACGCCGCGCTTAAGCCGCTCAAGAGGCTGTTTTTGGCGCCGGGTTCGCGCGGACTCGAGCGAGTAGCAGCGCGAGCACAATCATCAAAATACCCGCTAGGTTACCGTCGAAGTTCGAAAGCGCCACCCCCTCTAGGTTGATTTCGGGCAATGCAACCAGCAAGCCGCCGAAGCCAAGCAAGCAAGCGGCAATAAACCCGGGGTCACCCAGGCGCGGCAAGTACCGCTGCGCAGACCAGGCGATGAGCAACACCCCCAATAACGCTTCAAGCGCCGCTTGCACAATACCTTGCCAAGGGCCAACCCCGATGAGCGCAGGGTTTAGAACAAACAAAAATGGCACCAGGTAAATCGCAACCCCAAGCCGCATGGCTTCAAATCCGGTCGCGACCGGATTGGCGCCCGCGATCGAGGCCGCAGCAAAGGCGCCTAGCGCCACCGGCGGCGTAATAAACGACAACATGCCCCAATACAAAATAAACAGATGCACCGCCATCGGCATCAGCCCCCCATCAATCAACGCGGGCGCCAGTACAATCGCCAGAAACACGTAAGCCGCGGTCACAGTTAAGCCAATGCCGAGGATAAAGCTGGTGGCCGCGCCCATTAAAATCAGCACGCCCGTGCTGTCGCCAGCGACAAACAAGAGTTCATTCACGAGCGTGCCGGATAATCCCGTGACCGACAAAGCCCCGACAATGAGTCCAACGGCACACAAAATCGCCTGCAACTCGATGAGGAGCTTCCCCACCGCGACCAGCCAGGAACCCAAATCCCCAAAGGCCATTCGGCCTTGCCGAAACTGGTTAATGACCAAGAGCGATGCGGTGGCGGCCCACGGCGCCAGCGCCTCCTGCTGAAGCACCAGCAGAAAGACGATGAGCAAGGCAAACGACACGATAAACACCCAACCTTCAGCGAGCACGATCCGTAATTTTGGCAGCTCTGATTCAGGCAAGCCCTCAAGGCCATGCTTACCCGCATAGGCATCCAACTGGGTGTACAGCGCAATAAAATACAGGAGCGACGGCAAGAGCGCGGCAATCGCAACCTGGTATGTAGGCAATGTCTAAAAGTGTAGCCATGACAAATGCGGTAGAACCCATAATAGGCGGCAACAGAACACCGCCAGTAGATGCGCAGGCCTCTACGCCACCCGCTATGTGCGGTGCCATACCCGCTTTGCGCATGGCAGGAATGGTCAACTGCCCTGTGGTTAACACATTAGTTACCACGCTACCGCTCATAGAACCCATCAAACCACTGGAAACAATGGCAACCTTGGCCGGCCACCGCCGCGCTTACCTGCCAGCAGGCAAAGGCCAAATCTAAAAAGAATTGCCGCCACCGGTATGCTGAAGTACACACCAAAGACCAAAACCAATAACCAAGCTAGCAAAGGCGCGAAACGGCAGCCCCACAATACTTTCGATACTCATCGCGTGATAGCTTGCGGTTTCGCGGAACCCAATCGCCATGCCGGAAATCATCAGCGGCATCACATCGGCGAAGAGGGGATACATCGAGAACACGAGCGCAATCCCAAACAGCACCCAACCCGTTACCCGACGCACCGCTTCCAGGACCAATAGCCAAAGCACGCTGCTGGCCAAAACCGCATGATCTGGGGCCAAGAACTCCCAGCCCTCATTCGCGATGGCCTCGGCGTGGTGCAACAACCATAACGGCGCGAGGAACGCGCCCAATCCTAAGGCAGCGTCCAAAACCGCCCAACGGCTTCGATAAATCAGAAAAACACCGGGTAGCAAGAGTGCGATCAGCGCAAAATAGTATTGCGTCTCGAGGCGAATCAGCCCGCTCAATAAAGGGCTTCCTAACAGCCGCAACTGATCGACAACTAAAAAGCAGGCAAGCCCTGCCAACAGCGCGGTCAACCTTTCTGGCATTCGGACCCACTGCAGCGGCGCCGTCATTTCGTGGACCAAATCGGGTCAAACCCGGCCGCCGTGAGATGCCGGGCGCGAAGCAACATCCACTCGGCATCCCAGGCCTCACGATCATCGGTGTCTGCACCTTTTATTGCGACAAACGCAGACCAGGCCTCAGCAAGCACAGCCTGTCGCCGAATCAAACGTTGTTGATGATCTTGCATCGGCGTCGACCAAAGGCCCAAGGATTTGAAATAAGCAATCGCGCCGTCGTGATACGGCACCAACCACTGAAACTTCTGACGCCCCATTTGCCAACCCATTGAACCCGGGTCGGCGCCTTTAAACTGATCATAGCCAAGATCAATGGCTTCGGTGAGGGCGTAGACCAAACCCTCATCCTGGGTGGCCAGGGTCGTTAAGATTGGGTAGGGATAGTTGCCGCCCTCGTGTGGCGCTGCATCACTGATCCCAGCGCCTCGGGTTGCGAAGTTTGGCTGTAAATACGGCGCAACTTGATTCGCCCGCTGCCAACAGGCCGCATCATCATGGGGCATTGTTAGCCATCGAATGCCTTTGGGTGAGGCTTCGAGACGCCGGGTTGGGCCTGAAACCGTCGTCGCATAAGCCGTGTCAATTTGACCGGCAATCATCGCGTTCCACATTGAACCATAGCCCGGGAACTCAACGCGTTGAACATCCGCCCAAGTGAGCCCGCCGCACGCCAAGATTGCTTCGGTCGACACATTGAGAGCCGGCGCGCCCAAGACATACGGCACATTTTTTGACCTCAGATCTTCGATACGCTCGATCCCGGAATTAGCCGCCACCGCAATGCCTTGGTTGGACAATCCAAGCGACATCATCACCACGCGAACCGGAATCGGTCCCCAGCGAGGACTTGAGAACTGGAAAACCCCTTCCTGGGCAAAGTAAGTCGAGACGCCATTGGCAGAAAACTGTACGCGATTAACCAGCAGCGGCAACAGTCGGGAAACATCATTCTTACCGGGGATCACGCGGAGGGTGACGCGATGCTCATCTTTGAGCATCTTGGCAATCCCCACGGCCTGGTTGTAACCGGTTGTACCCAGATTATAGGCGCTCCAAGCCATCGCACGCGGCAGCTTTGGCTCGGCGCTCTGCGCGCTGAAACTGAGGCAAGCAACCAGCGCAAAACCAAAGCCCAGTCGGCAGCGTAGGCCAGAATTTAGGGTGTTCATCAAACGGGTCGACATGGTTGAGCCATCTTTTAAAGCGGAGTGTCACGTGAACGGAAACAGTGTCAGGTATTTCAATTGCACCGATGCTGCGCTCGAATACTACCAGTATTCTGCTAATATACGCGCAAACAACTCATGACAATGGAGCTCATCATGGCCAAAGGCGTTGCTTGGTATTATCTAAGAAAGGGCTGAACCACTTGTGTCAAAGCATCCAAGTTTTTGGAAGCCCGTTCAATCGACATCAAAGAAACCGTCCTCGCGAGCAAGAAGCTGAGTGCAGCGGACTGCCCAGAGCGTTACCGCGGCGGCCACAACGCTTGATTGCCATGAAAGGTAAAAAAGTGGAATCGTTCGATCTTAAAGAATGGCCTGAGCGATGAGGCCACGGCTGCCATGCTCGGCCCAACCGGCAACCTTCGAGCCCCAACCCTTAAAATCGGCAAGACGGTCTTGGTCGGGTTTAACGACGCAGTGTTTGAAGAACACTTTTCTTAACGCCTGTTGACCCCGTTGGTTTATGAAACAGCGGGTTTGTTGGCAAAAGG
>CAJJAX010000026.1 GCA_905182155.1 uncultured Pseudomonadales bacterium | reverse complement strand
CTTAAACATGCCGAGCATGCGGTCGGTCACCATGTAGCCGCCGACCACGTTAATGGTTGCGAGTACGATAGCGGCGAAGCCGAGCCAGACGGAAAGGTTGTCGGAGCTGGTGTTGACGGCAAGAATTGCGCCGACCACGGTGATCCCGGAGATCGCATTCGAGCCGGACATCAACGGCGTATGCAGTTGCGACGGGACTTTTGCGATGAGCTCAAAGCCGAGGAAGCCAGAGAGCACAAAGATGAAGAGTAAGAGTATGAGTTCCATAGTGACGGTTGTTTGTTGGAAGTTGTTGGTTGTATGTCTGAGTTTCAGCTTCTTGTTGTTTGTGGGGCGCCTGATTCGAACCACCCTCAACTAACAACAAGCAACGATTAACTCTTAAAGCGTTCGTGGACGATTGCGCCGCCCTTGGTGATGAGGCAACCGTTGAGGATTTCGTCGTCAGCGTCGTATTGGAATTCCTGCGCTTCGGCATCCCAGAAATGCTCGATGAGATTATAGAAGTTGGAGGCCAGCATGAGTGTGGCGTCTTTCGGATAGTAGCCTTCGAGATTCTCCGGCCCGATGATACGCACGCCGTTGTTGGTGACGACTTCTTCGCCGACTTTGGAGCCTTCGACGTTGCCACCAGATTCGACTGCGAGGTCAATGAGAATGCTGCCGGGTTGCATTTGATCGAGCACCTCATTGTTTAGAATGAGCGGTGCCTTGCGACCAAACAGTTTCGCGGTAGTAATAACAACGTCGGCACGGGCACAGGCCTTGGCCATTTCTTGGCGTTGCTTGTCGAGTTGTTCGGGGGTGAGTTCCTTGGCGTAGCCTTGATCGGTTTGTCCCATTTCGCCAAGGTCGACTTTAACGAACTTCGCGCCGAGCGATTTAACCTGTTCTTCAACGACGGGGCGTGTGTCGAAAGCTTCCACTCGTGCGCCGAGGCGCTTCGCAGTGGCGATGGCTTGTAGGCCGGCAACGCCGACTCCGATAATGAAGAAGCGGGCGGGGGAGATGGTGCCAGCGGGCGTCATCATCATTGGCAGAATTTTGGTCATACGATCCGTTGCCATCGTCACTGCAGCATAGCCTGCCAAATTTGCCTGTGAGGAAAGTGCGTCCATTTTCTGTGCACGTGTTGTTCTGGGGATCATTTCCATGCTGATCGCCGTCACACCCTGTGCGGCAAGCGAATCGACCAATTCATGTTCGTTGTAAGGGTCAAGGTAGCTGATCTGGATGGCGCCCTGATTTGAGCTTTGTAATATCCTCCAAGCTCGGTTTGCGGACTCGTAAAACAATGTCCGCGCTGGCCAAGAGGGTATTTTGGTCGGCTTGAATGTGCGCCCCGACGGCTTCGTAGTCGGCATCGGCATAGCCTGATCGTACGCCTGCGCCAGACTCGATATGAATATCAAGCCCTGCTCGAACCAGTTTTTTTGCGGCATCCGGAATCAACGCAACGCGTCTTTCGCTGGGTAATGATTCAGATGGGACTGCGATCTGCATAATAGAGGTCCTTGTACGAATAAAACTCTAGGGGGCGGCGTTCTTAATGAGAGCGATTTGATCTGCTCTGGTAGGAGGGCCATCCATGACGGGACCGAAAATAGCATGTTCCCCTAGGTCTTGCTAGATTTGTCTAGGTTGTCGTGGAAAAAATGCACAATATTTATCAAACGGACCGAAACTGAGTGTAAAACCCGGCACAGGTTCACCGTTGCCGCAAGGATCAGGTTGGTGCAAGGTTCGATGAGCGTGCCAGGATTGCTTTATGCTGTGCACGCGGCGCAGCCCGCCGTATTGATTGAGGTTCGTTTTAGGTTGTTTTGGGAGGCAAAACTATGTCGTGGGAACCGGAAGTTTTAGAGATTAATCAACGAAAAGCGTTGGCCTTGGCTCAGGGCGGCCCAGAAGGCATTGCAAACCAGCATGCAAAAGGGCGTTTAACCATCCGAGAGCGGATCGATGCGGTCTTAGACCCCGGGACGTTTGTCGAGCATGGTCCGGGCGCAGGCTTTGCAACCCAGTCAGAGGCGGGGGAGATCACGGACTTCAGTCCGGCCAACTATGTGGTTGGGTTCGGCGGGGTGAATGGTCGCCAAGTCGTTGTTGGCGGTGAAGATTTTACGCTGAAGGGTGGGTCACCCAATGCCGCCGGGTTGCGCAAGAGCGTCTATGCCGAAGAACTCGCATTGCATTACAAGGTCCCGCTCATGCGATTGCTCGAAGGTGGGGGTGGGAGCATTTCGGCTCCCAGTGGTTCGGGACCCAAAACAGTGGGCTCGCCGGTTTTTGCGGAACCCCGGTTTAAAGTGATTGCCGACACCCTCGGGGTCGTGCCGGTCGTTTCTGCAGCCCTCGGCCCGGTGGCCGGATTTCCGGCAGGCCGACTCGCGGCATCGCATTTTTCGGTCATGGTTAAAACGTCCTCCCAGGTCATGGTGGCAGGCCCAGCATTGGTTGAACGCGCCTTGGGACGACTGTTGACCAAAGAGGCGCTCGGCGGTTACCGGGTTCATGAAAAAAGTGGTGTGGTCGATGCCGTGGTCGATTCAGAAGCAGACGCCTTTGCTGCGATGCGCCAGTTTTTAAGCTATTTGCCCCAGAGTGTTTATCAAGTCCCGGAACGAGGACCTTGCCAGGATCCGGTTGACCGGGCGGATGAGCAGCTTTTAAGTATTGTGCCCCGTGATGTCAGACGGCCATTCGAGATGCGAAATGTAATCCGACTTGTGGTCGATGATCAGTCGTTTTTCGAGCTGGCACCAAAATATGGTCGCGGCCAAATCATTGGGCTGGCCAGGCTCAACGGTTTGCCGGTGGGCGTGATTGCCAATGACTGCAGGCACTATGCGGGTGCGATGACGGCCTCGGGTTCCCAAAAAGCCAAGCGTATGATGGAGTTGTGCGAGACCTTTCACCTCCCCATTATTAACTTTTTAGATGAGCCTGGGTTTATGCTCGGCCCGGATGCAGAATCCTTGGGCACGATCCGGTATGGCATGAGTGCGGTGGCCGCCGCGGTGCAGTCAACGGTGCCTTGGGCCACGATCGCAATTCATAAAGCGTTTGGCGTGGCGTCGGCTGCGCATTTTGCGCCCAACACCTACAAGCTGGCCTGGCCGTCGTACGAATTAGGGGCCTTACCGGTCCAGGGCGGCGTTGCGGTGGCCTTCCGGCGAGAGATTGAGGCGTCAAAGGATCCGGACGCAACCCGGGCAGAACTCGAAGCCAAGTTGTTGGCCGAACGCTCGCCCTTTCCCTTGATGGAAAGTTTCTCGCTGCATGAATTGATTGACCCCAGACAAACAAGGCGCAAGTTATGCCAATGGACAGACTGGATCGAGCCGGGTTTGGATGCCCTCAAAGGGCCGGCAACTTGGGGCTATCGGCCGTGAGGCAGTCCTTAATCTCGGGGTGTATCGCCCTTGCACTGTTGATCGGGCTGATGCCGCTGGGGCAGGCGGCCGAATCTGCTTGGGTGTCGTCAGGCATGGCCCAGGCGAGAATTTTAACGCCGGCCAATGGCATCGTCGACGGCCAAACCCTCGACGTTGGGGTTGAGCTGAAATTGCCGAAAGGCTGGCACACCTATTGGCGCAACCCCGGCGATTCAGGCGAGGCGGTTTCATTAACCTGGACCGGGCAAGGGCTTCAAAGCAGTTCGCCCATTCGGTGGCCCATTCCAGAGCGAATTCCCTATGGTCCTTTAGTGAACTTGGGGTACAAAGAGTCGGTCTTACTGACTCAAAGTTTACGGTTCTCAGAGCTCGAAGGAATCGAATTCATTGAGCTAACCGTCTCGGGACGATGGTTGGTCTGTGAAGCGGTCTGTATTCCGGAGACCAAGGTGTTGACCTTGACCTTACCCATTGTGGCGCAAGCTACCCTTAATCCGGTGCTGAAGACCCGATTCGATCAATTGCCCTTGCCCCAGCCGGCGGCCACTATTAGCGAGACCGAGTGGCTGAGCCAAACCGATTTAGAGATTCGTCTAAATTTACCAGGGATCGATCTGAGCCGCATCGAAGCCCTTTATTTTTTACCCTTTGAATCTGACACGTTGGATTTAACCCGAGCCCCGGACGTGATTGTTGAGGGGCCGCAAATTGTGCTTCGGGTTGCGTTTGAAGATGCAACGCGCGAACGCTATGACGGTTTGCTTTGGTTTCAAGAACGGGTGGGTGGCGAGCTTGTTACCGCCGCCTTCTTGATCGACGTGCCATCGCCGGTCGCATCGAGCCTTGGGCTCGCCTTGGTGCAGGCGATCTTAATGGCGCTGCTGGGCGGGATGATCTTGAATCTGATGCCCTGCGTTTTTCCGGTTCTGTCGATCAAAGTCTTGGGTCTGATGGCGGAGGCGGGGGGCAGCAAGCAGGCGCAACGTCAGCAGGGCTGGTGGTATACCCTTGGGGTGGTCTTAACCTTTGTCGTGATTGCGCTGGTGCTGATGGCGCTGCGCGCACTGGGCGAACAGATTGGTTGGGGCTTTCAACTGCAATCCCCGATCGTTGTGGCCTTGCTTGCCATCTTGTTTTTAATGTTGGGTTTGAATCTTTCGGGTTTTTATACGATTGGCAGTGCCCTCAGTGTGACAGCAGGGCCAGCCGGAGGGCGCCTTGGGGCGGTCTCCAGCGGGGTCTTAGCCGTGGTCATCGCGGCCCCCTGTACAGCGCCCTTTATGGGTGCGGCATTGGGCTATGCGCTGGTTCAGCCGCCGCTCATCGGGCTCATGGTCTTTGTAAGCCTTGGGCTTGGGATGGCATTGCCCATGTTATTGCTGTCTCATGCGCCGGGCCTACTTGCGGTCTTACCAAAGCCTGGCGCTTGGATGAATCGGTTTAAAGAGGGCGCGGCCTTTTTGATGTATGCCACCGCCATCTGGTTGCTCTGGATATTAATTCAGCAAGCCGGGGAGTTTGGATTTGTATTGACGTCGCTGGCGGCGTTGCTGGGTGTGTTTGCGATCTGGTTGTGGCAAGCCTTTAAGCCGAGCTGGGTACAGCGGGTTTTGCTGCTGCTGAGTGCGCTCGGCGTAGTGTGGAGTATTAGTCAAATTGGGGTGTTGGTACCGGCTGAGGCACGTAACGGTCAAGACAATGCTGCCGACGGCGCCATTCAGAGTGAGCCGTATACGGAGACTTTGTTGCAAGCGGCGCGCGCGGAAGGGCCTGTTTTTGTCAATTTCACAGCAGATTGGTGCATCACCTGTAAGGTTAATGAGGTGGTCGCCATTGCCACCGATGACACGGCAACCTTGTTTGAGGAACTGGGTGTGCGCTATCTCAAAGCGGATTGGACGCTCGAGGATCCGGCCATTACCGAGGCGTTAGCCCGTTTTGGACGGGTGGGCGTGCCGTTATACTTGGTGTATCAAAAGGGTGAGGCGCCGCCGCTGATTTTGCCGCAGATTTTAACCGGCGATATGATTCGACAGGCGCTCCGCTCGGGCGCGCCTGCCGCAATCAATGAGGCGAACTAAGCGTTAACCATCAACGCGAGCAGACGCCTGGCCTTTGATGACCTCAACGCCGTCGCTGTCTTGGGTTGAAACCGAAAGGTCTATGAAATGCTCGCCGTTTTCTTCGCGGATCGCGTCGATCGTGGCGGTTGCCGTGAGCGTGGCGCCTGGGAATACCTGAGAGGTAAACCGCACGCCGTAAGCCGTTAGACGGCCATCCCCCACATAGTTGGTCAGCATGCGACCGGTCATGCCCATTGAGAGCATACCGTGGGCGAAAACGGACGGATAACCGGCGATTTGAGTGGTAAAAATCTCGTCACTGTGGAGCGGGTTATAATCCCCGGATGTGCCAGCATATTGCACGATTTGGGTTCGAGAAAGATTGTTGCAGACTTCTTCGCAATAGACGTCGCCCACATTAAGGTCACTGAGTTTTAAAGGCATGGAAAGGCTCCTTGGGCAATTATGAGGTTGCGGGTCGCTCGGTTCGAACGCCGACACTGGTCGCGGTCACCACCAGCTCGCCTGCGAGGTCGCGATACTCGGTGACCGATTCACTGAACATGAGCTTGCCGCCACGTCGACCTTCTTTTTCCCAGCTCTTACCGGGTTTAACGGTTGCTGTGAGGGTGTCCCCAGCGAGCAGGGGCTTGTGATACACGTAGTGTTGCTCTGCATGTAAGCCGCCGCCACTGCCGCCGCCACTGCTACCGCCTTCTTTCGGCGTAAGCCCGGTCGGCCCTTTGGCTGAGCCAAACCATTCCTGGCCGATCTTAGGCCTCAGAAAATAATCCGGATCAAATTGTGCGCTGGCTTGAACAAAAGTCGGTGGCGCAACAACAGCCCCCGGTTCAGTGCCCTGTGCATAGTCTTCGTCATAATAGATTGGATTGGCATCGCCAATCGATCGCGCGAACATCATGATGTGTCCGGCTTCTATGGGGAATTTATCTACGGCCATCAAAGCCTCCCGTTTGCGTAATAAGTGAGTGGGTTCGTCCAAAACAAGGTACAGGCCCGAATTGGCAGGAGTCAAGCACAGAATATTGAAAACAGTCTTGCCGACCCAAAGCTTGGGCGTTATGATGCTCGGCCGTGCTGGCTTCCTGCAACCGGGGATAACGCCGCTAAATCGGATGCTGTTTTGGCTTGTCATTTGTCTCAAACAGCCTCCTTGAGGGGTTGAAAAACAGGCTCCTTGCTGACAAGGGCCTACAGAATAAGGACTTCCGAGAACGCATGTCTCGACCACCCCGAATAGAGTATCCAGGCGCTTGCTACTACCTAACCGGTAGGGCGCTTCAAGGTCGTAAGGCTTTTGAAGATGATTTGGATTATAGGGCGTTTGAACAGGTTCTCAGCAGTGTCGTCCATCGATTTAATTGGCTGCTGCAAAGCTACGTGTTGATGCCCGATCACTACCATTTGGTGGTCGAGGTTCCGGAAGCCAATTTGTCCAAAGGGATGCGCCAGCTCAATGGCGTTTATACCCAGCACTCCAATCGTCGCCACAATGCAGAAGGGCCGTTGTTTCACGGTCGCTTTAAAAGCATCCTGTTTGAAAAAGAGACCTTTCTGCTGCCGATTTGTCGACATGCAGCACTGAATCCAAATCGTTTGGGTCTCACGAAAGCGCCGAGTGCCTATGAACAAAGCAGTTATGCCGCGTTGGTGGGTCAACGCCCAATGCCAGAGATGTTGCATCCAGATGATATTTATTTGCAAGTTTCAAAAAAGCCGAAACTAGCCCAGGAAGCGTTTAGAGCGTTTGTTGAGTCGGATGCGGCGTTTGAGTCACCGCTGAACGATCGCGCGCATCAAGTACTCCTCGGTACCGAGTCGTTTGTCGACCGGATGCAGAGCTTGTTACTCAACTCCGCCAAGGCCAAGCAGGCGCCGAAATTGGGTGGCCGCCGGAAGTCGTTGCGGGTGTTGTTTCGAGGCATGCACCAAATGAGCCGCGCCGAGCGCAATCACCGAATCACACTGGCGCATCTAGAGTACGCCTATACCTTGGCTGAAATTGGTCAACATTTGGGCCTGCATTACACGACCGTGAGTAAGGTGGTCAACGCCAGCGAAAAGGCGCTCTAGCCCGCTGACAGACGCGGCCTATTGAACGCCATAAGAATCAAATCCCAGCGTTGTAGTTCCCTAGGATACTCGATATGATCCAGCAGTCTTGGCGGCCTTGATGCGACAACAATGCGCTCGATGCTCCCCGACGGCGAACAGTAGTATCCGAAATACTGAGTGATGACACTCTTAACCGCAGAGAAAAAAGGAGACCAATGTGCGCAGACGTAGAGCGATCATCGGCGAAGAAACCGAAGAGATAGATTTAACCCCGATGCTTGACGTCGTGTTCATTATGTTGATCTTTTTTATTGTGACGGCAACGTTCGTAAAAGAAATCGGTATTGATGTGAATAGCCCGGACAAAAATCAAAACGTAAAAGATGCGGATAAGCAAAGCATCGTGGTGCAAATCACGAATCGCGATAGAATCCGTATTCGAGGTCGCGACATTGATTTTCGCGCGGTTCGCGCCAACATCGAACGCCTGCATGCTGAAAACCCAGATGCGCCGGTTGTGGTTCAACCACATCCTGATAGCACGACAGAAACAATGGTCCACGTCATGGACTCGGCCCGTCAGGCGGGTGTTTATGCGGTTTCAATTGCGGCGACCTAAGCACGGTCTAGTCGTATCGGTATGAAAGAGCCGCGTTAATCGCGGCTCTTTTGCATTGTCCCCAACCAACCTTTCAACCTGAGTGGATCTCCTATGGAATTAATCTTAATTCGGCACGGTCTGCCAGAAAAAGTGGTTCGCGCTGATGGTGGCGCAGCAGATCCCAATTTGTCCGAGCAGGGGCATCGCCAAGCGGCTCAGGTTGCGCAATACCTGAAAGACGAGGCGATCCATCGACTTTACTCCAGTCCGATGCGCCGCGCATTTCAAACCGCGGAGCCGATTTCAAAGATCCTTGATTTGGCGATTGAGCAACGCGACGGGGTTGCCGAGTACGATCAAGATGCAAACGAATATATTCCGGTAGAACAGCTTAAAAAAGAAAATTACGAGGCTTGGTTGCGCTTGATGAAGGGCGATATGGTCGGCGTGGACTTCGAGGCGTTTACAAATCGAGTGGTAGAGACCCTTGAAGTCATTGTCCAAGAAAATCGCGGTAAAACCGTGGCCGTGACCTGTCATGGTGGCGTGGTGAATATTTGGGCCGCGCATGTACTCGGTATGCCGCTCAAGATGTTTTTTAATCCTTATTACACCAGCGTCAGTCGGTTTCGTGCCGCGAGCACGGGCGAGAAATCGGTGATCACTTTGAATGAGCGATTTCATGTGCGAGATGAGCTTTAGGTCTTTCCTGCTTGCGGTTGGGCTCATTCTTGATCTGCGTGCCAACTGAGCAGCGCGCATCCACTCGAAAAAAAAGCCTGCAACTCGGCGGTCCGCTGAGGTGATTGACTGTGTTATAAATGACGCGGTAACGCGCAGATTGAGATCGGAAATGAGCATGAATTGGTGGCACAAGGCTTTAAGCGCAATTCGGTTGGCCGGCGTGGCCGGTATTTTCCTTGGGGTGAGTGGTTGCGCAACCCTTGTCTCCAATGTCACAAGCCAATTCGCGGATAATCTGTCCTCGGCGATATTGGGTTCAAACGACATCGACACGGTTCGTGAAGCCATTCCGGCTTACTTGGTTTTGATTGATAGTTTGGTGATGAGCGAGTCGCCGTCACCAGACTTGTTGCTGGCCGCCGCGCAGTTGAACGGCGCCTTCACCAATTTGGTCGAACCCGAACGGGCAGGAAAGTTATCGCTGAAAGCCCTCGACTACGCGGCCCGTGGGGCTTGCCTTAAAAGCGCTCGTCTGTGTGATCTGTCCCAGCTTAGCTTTGAAGCATTTTCTGAACGCGTCGCTCAAATCAGCTTAAATGAAATTGATCCAGCCTATCAATTGGCAGTGGCCTGGACAGGCTGGATTCAGGCCAATAGCGGTGATTGGGCAGCGGTCGGTCAACTCGCTCGGGTGAAAGCGTTGATGACCCGAGTTTTGGTTTTGGATGATGGCTTTGAACAAGGCGGCGCCCATCTGTATATGGGCGGTTTAGAGACGGTATTGCCCGCCAGCATGGGCGGCAATCCAGAAAAAGGCAAAGCGCACTTTGAACGTGCAATTGAGTATTCCGGCGGACGCTTCCTGATGGCAAAAGTGGTTTATGCCGAGCAATACGCTAAACTCGTTTTTGACCAGGCGCTGCACGACGCGTTATTAACCAGTGTCCTGGCTGACGACCCGGTCGAGCCGAATTTAACGTTAATTAATACCCTGGCTCAGGAACGAGCCAAGCAGTTGATGATGGAGTCCAATGATTATTTCTAAACGGATAACAGCGCAGCTAGGCCGCCTGTCGCGGAGCCTGGTTGTGTGCATCGCGCTGATTGGTGCGGGCACAAGCGCAACCGCGCAAACTTTGAAGATGGCAACGATTGCCCCCGATGGGCTTGCTTGGATCAAGCAGTTGCGTTCAGCGATGAAGGCGATCGATCAAGAAACCGAAGGTCGTGTTAAATTCAAACTCTATCCGGGCGGGGTGCAAGGTGATGACTCGACCGTGCTGAGAAAGATGCGCATTGGTCAGTTGCAGGGCGGTGCGCTGGCCGCCGGCGCCTTGATCCGGTTTTACACCGATCTTCAGATCTACAACATGCCACTGCAATTTAAAAATTCGAACGAAGTCCAGCATGTCCGAGCAGAGATGGACCCGGGCATTATCGATGGCATCAAGCAGAGCGGCGTTCATGTCTTTCCGCTGATCGAAACTGGATTTGCCTACCTCTTGTCAAAAAAACCCGTTTCGAAACCTGAGGATCTGACGAACCTGAAGGTATGGGTCCCGGATGGCGATCCCTTGGGGGAACAACTTGTGAAACTCTTCAAGGTCAGCCCGGTGCCCTTAAATATTACGGATGTGCTCGCGGCGCTGCAAACGGGCTTGGTGGATGCGGTTGCGGTGCCGCCCCTGGTTGCGATTGCGCTACAGTGGCACAACCATGTGGATTACATGATGGATTTACCGCTCATGTATATCTACTCGGTGCTGGCGGTGGATGGCCGGGCGATGAAGAAAATTAGTGCTGGCGATCAAGCGGTGATTGCAAGCCATCTAGACCCCCTGATGAAAGAAATCGATGCGGTGAACCGGGACGATAACTTAAAAGCTTTCGAGGCGATTCTGTCTCAAGGGGTCACCTCAATCAAACCGTCCGCGGATGATTTGGTCGCCTGGAATGTGGTCGCGGTCGATGCGTTAGCGGCCATGCTGGCAGCAGAGGAGGTTTCGCAGCCGATCTTGGATCAATTCTTAGCCTCGCTTGAGGCGTACCGGATGCAGGCGCAGTAAGGCCATGGCTTCAAACCGGCAGGCCATCATTCCGCGTTTATTCAAAGGGTACGCCGTGTTTGAAGACGGTGTCTTGATGCTGATTTTCGCCAGCACCCTCGCCCTGGCCGTGATGCAAATCTTGCTTCGGAATTTTTTTGATATCGGCCTGATCTGGCTCGAGAGCTATCTGCGCATGCAGGTGCTTTGGCTTGCGATGCTGGGTGCGATGGTTGCAACGCGCGAGGGTCAGCACATCCGGATCGATCTGCTGGCAAGATTTATCCAGGGCAGGCTCATCCGCTATTTTGATGGAACGGTGGCATTGTTCTCTGTTTTGGTTTGTGGTGCGGCAACCTATGCCTGCATCACGCTGGTGCAATTCGAGATGGAAGATAATTTGATGGCGTTCGGGCCGGTGCCCATCTGGGTGTGCCAGCTCATCCTGCCGTTTGGCTTTGCGGTGATGACCCTACGCTTTGCTGAAACAGCCCGTCGCGTGATCTTTCAGGGCGTGCACTAATGGGCTTTCTGGGTTCGGCTGGTTTGATGCTGCTGGCCTTGCTGGGCTCGCCGCTGTTTATTGTCATCCTTGCCGCGGCGATGCTTGGGTTCTTGATCTCTGAAGTGCCGCTCACTGTGATCGGTATCGAAATGTACCGCATTGTTGAAACCCCCATGTTGCTGGCGCTGCCCTTATTTACTTTTTCAGGCTATGTCCTGGCCGAGTCGGGTATGTCCTCAAGGCTGGTTCGGCTCACAGAGGCGACGCTGGGCTGGTTGCCAGGGGGCTTAGCCTTGGTCTCGTTCGTTACCTGCGCCTTTTTCACGGCGTTTACGGGCGCCTCAGGGGTCACCATTGTGGCGATTGGCGCTTTGCTTTATCCAGCCCTGCAACAGGGCGGGTATACCGAGCGCTTTAGCTTGGGCTTGGTTACCACCTCCGGCAGCCTGGGTTTACTGCTGGCGCCGTCGTTGCCGTTGATCTTATATGGGGTGCTGGTTCAGCAAATGGATTTGGGCGTGCAATTTAGCATCCAAGATTTGTTTTTAGCGGGCCTGATGCCGGCGGCTTTGATGATCATTATGCTGACGGCTTATACCGTCATCACCCAACCGGTTGCCGCGCGCTCAGCGGATCGGGAAAGGCCTTCTATTCGCCGCGCTGCTTGGGCGATGCGTTGGGAGTTGCCGATGCCGGTTGTGGTGTTAGGGGGAATCTATTCCGGCTTTTTTGCGGTTTCCGAGGCCGCTGCGATCACAGCATTGTATGTATTGATTGTCGAGGTCGGAATTTATCGGGAAATAACGCTTTCGACCTTAGTGCGCATTACCCGGGAAGCGATGGTCATGGTGGGGGGCATTTTGTTGATTCTGGCGGTGTCCCTCGCGTTCACCAATTTCCTAGTCGACTCAGAAGTCCCGCAATGGCTGTTTGAACAAATCCAGCAGATGGTCTCGAGTCCGCTGACCTTTTTATTGCTGCTGAATATTATTTTACTGCTCCTGGGCGCGATACTCGATATTTTCTCGGCCTTGGTTATTATGATCCCTCTGATCGTTCCGGTGGCCATGCAATTTGGCATTCATCCGGTGCATTTGGGCATCATTTTCTTAGCGAACATGCAAATCGGTTACTTCACACCGCCGGTGGGCATGAACTTGTTCATTGCCAGTTATCGTTTTAAGAAGCCGGTGGCTGAGTTGTATCGAGCGACCTTGCCCTTTATGGCCGTGCTGATGGTCGCGCTGGCGCTGATTACCTATGTACCTTGGTTGAGCCTGGCTTGGATGGCCGATTAAGGGGGTTAAAACCCTGCGGCCAACCCTTCCTTGCGATGATCGCTACCGCCGCAGTAGCCGCCCTCTATGCGGGCAATCAGTTGAGCGCCGCCGAAGATATGTTCGGGTTCGTTCATTTTGAGAGCGTGCCCCCGAGCCCTGAGTGACGCAATGGTGTCCTCAGAAAAACCCGGTTCTAAGGCCAGTTCACCACCCTCGGTGAGGTGCCAGCGGGGTGCGTCTGACGCGGCCTGTGGGTTTTGGGCATGGATGATCATCCGCACCATCATCTGCACATGACCTTGGGCTTGCATATGCCCACCCATCACGCCAAAACTCATAAAGGGTTTGATCGTTCAAGAAGGCAAACCCTGGAATGATGGTATGAAAGGGCCGTTTGTTCGGTCCGATGCAGTTGGGGTGACCTGCTTGGGTGTTAAAGCCTGAGCCTCGATTTTGAAGGCTAATGCCGGTGCCTGGCACGACGATGCCCGACCCAAAGCCGCGAAAATTAGATTGAATCAATGACACCATCATGCCTTGTGCGTCGGCGGTCGTGAGATAGACCGTATCTCGGCTGACCCCCAGCTCTGGTGGTGGGCCTTGCACGCAGTCAAGTCGGAGGGCGTGCGCGGCCTGGCGCAGGGTCTCTGGATCCATTAAGGCGTCCACCGTCTCTGTCATCGAGGCCGGGTCAGCCAGGTGCTGGGCAACTTGCTGCCAAGCGTAGCGAATGGCTTCAACTTGCAGGTGAATGGTGTCGGCGGCGTCGAGTTCAAATTGACCCAGATCCCAATGCTCTAACAGGCCTAAGGCGATCAAGGCCATCAGGCCTTGCCCGTTCGGCGGAATCTCAAACAGACGCGCCCCGGAGAAGGCCGTCGAGATTGGGGTCACCCATTCGGCTCGGTGTTCCGCTAAATCGGCTTTGGCCAAGGGATAACCCGAAAGATTGGCATCGCGAATCATGCGCTCGGCCAACTCGCCTTGATAAAAATCTTCGCCCTGGCTATCTCGAATGCGCTTCAGAGTTTCGCCATGCTGTGGCAAGCGAACAAGCGACCCGATACTGGGGATCTGGCCATCTGGGAAAAAGGTCGCCTGAAATTCCGGGAAGTCGCGGTAGGTGCGCTGGGCATGCTGCCAGTAGAAGGCGGTTTTAGGGCCCACAAGATAGCCATTTTCGGCGTAATCAATCGCGGCGTCGAAGAGCGCCTTAAACGGTAGCTGCCCAAATCGTTCGGATAGGGTGGACCAAACATTGACCGCGCCGGGCACGGTTACGCTGTGCCAGCCTAAGCCTGGCATCCGGCGCTTGTTTAGATAGTCTGCGGTTAACAGATCTCTTGGCGTGCGGCCAGAGCCATTAATGCCGTGAAGGTCTTGGCCATCGAATATCAGCGCAAAGGCATCGCTGCCGATGCCGTTATTGTTGGGCTCGACCACCGTCAGTGTGATTGCCGCCGCGAGGGCCGCATCAACCGCATTGCCCCCGGCTTTGAGTGCGGCTAGACCCGCCGCCGTCGCCAACGGTTGTGAGGTCGCAACCATATTTTGGGCAAAAACCGGCTGGCGGTTCGCCGGGTAGGGTAGCTGCCAATCAAATGTCATCGGATTTTGCCTTAACCTTGGGTTCGGTTTGTTGCCAGAGATTACTCAAGCTCTGCTGTTGGTACAGGTGATAGTAGCGGCCACGCACAGCCACCAATTCGTCATGGTTGCCTTGCTCGATGATGCGGCCGTCATCGATGACAACAATTTGACTGGCATGCCGAATGGTCGACAATCTGTGGGCAATGATCACACTGATTCGATCTTTAAGCAGGGCCCTTAGGCCTTGTTCGATCCTGGCTTCGGTTAACGTATCAACCGATGAGGTCGCTTCATCCATGATCAGAATCTGCGGATCGGCCAACAGGGCGCGGGCGAAGGAAATGAGCTGCTTTTGACCCGCGGATAAGCTCGACCCGCCCTCGCCAATAACGGTTTGATAACCATTCGGCATGGCGCTGATGACCTCATGGGCGCCAGCCTGTTTCGCGGCGTCCATGATCTGATCACTACCAGCTGAAAGGTCGCCGTATCGGATGTTGTCGGAAATCGTGCCGGCAAATAAGTGCGATGACTGCAGCACAACGCCTAAATTAGATTGCAAAGAATGTAGGCTGCGATCGCGGTAATCAACGCCGTTAATTAAAATCCGGCCAGCAGTGGGTTCATAAAATCGGGCGAGCAGGCTAATTAACGTCGTCTTGCCGCCGCCGGTGGCGCCCACAACGGCGACACTTTGCCCGCGCCGAATGTCGAGATTAATATTGTGCAATACCGGTTTGCCGGTGTTGTAGCGAAAGCCGACCGCGTCAAAGGTAATACGCTCGATCGGTTGATGATCCGCCGTCTGAGAGGGCGCCGTCATTTGGGTTTTGCGCCAGGCGATCGAGCACTGCTTGGCTGTCTTGGATGTCCGGTTCAGCTTGGATCAGGCTGATCACGCGCTCTGCCGAAGCTTGCGCCATTTGCATCTCGGCAAACCAATGGGCCAGTTGCTCGATCGGTTCAAAAAAGTGTCGGGTATAAGTCAAAAAAGCGATCAAGGTTCCGGTTGAGATCAGGCCCCAGGCCGATTCAATCCCCCCAACAACCAGTGCAATCCCGGTCGCCAAGGCTGAGAGGGTCAGCACAATCGGTAAGTAGATTGCCGCTTGAACCGCATTGGTAATCGAGGCCGCGTGCATGCGGTCGGTCAAGCGTCCGAATTTGTTCAGGTTGTCAGCCTCTTTCACGAAGACCTTGCTGGTCAACACGCCCATAATATTCTCGTTGTAGGCGCCGGTGATGCGAGAATTGGTTTGCCGGACTTCCCGAGCACTGCGCAGGATCTTGGTTTGGAAGTAACGGCTGATGATCGCAAGCACCGGTAGGCTCAGCAGGATGATCAGCCCCAAGATCGGCTCCATGATCAACATTGCGCCTGAAATGCCCAGCATGATGGTGAAAGACCAGAACAGGTCCAGAATCCCCCAGGCCATAATGTTCGACAGTCGTTCGCAGTCCGAGGTCATGCGCGCCATCAGCCAGCCAACGGGTCGCTCATCATAGTAGGCAAAGGATAACCGCTGCAGGTTGGCGAAGCCGTCGCGACGGATATCGTGGCTTATGTGGCTCCTGAGCTTGCCGCCAAACCATAAAAACCCCAGGACTGCGCCGCCCAACGCGACACACAATACGCCGTACCCGGCGCCATAGCCGAGCAGATTGATGTCGCGACCATATAGCCCGATGTCATCAATGACCCACCGGGTTACGAGCGGAAAAGAGATCTCGGCAATCCCAACCACCACCGCGCAGATCGCCAGGCACACCAGATCCTTTGGATAGCGTCGGGCATATTTTAGAAGATGGGTCCAGACCCCCATTTTTAAATCTTTATCGGGCGTGAATTCATCAATGACATTGTCATCATCATAGAAAGCGTCGCTCATAGCGGGCTGTCCTCAGGCGTTCGGCTTTGCTGTATTTCCTGCTGCACTTGGCCTTGAAGCTCGCACAATTGCCGATAGATCCCGGGTACTTGAGACAGGGTTGCGTGATTCCCGGTTTGGGTAACCTCGCCGCCGTCTAAGACCACAATCCGGTCGGCTTGCATCACGGTGGATAAGCGGTGGGCCACGATCAGGGTGGTTCGATTGAAGCGGACCCGCCTGAGGTTTTCTAAAATGAGGGATTCGGTATCGGTATCCACGGCCGACAGGGCGTCATCGAGAATGAGAATCGCCGGGTCTTTTAATAAGGCTCGGGCGATGGCAAGCCTTTGACGTTGACCACCCGAGAGGGTGACCCCACGCTCGCCAACCAGCGACTCAAAGCCGTTGGGTAGGGCGTTAATGGTGCCCAGCAGGTTTGCGGTTTTGACCGCCTCGGTCATATCCGCAAGGCTCGCCTGACTCTGACCAATTCGAAGATTGTCGGCAATGGAGCCCGCAAACAAAAAAGATTCTTGTAGCACCACGCCGATCTGAGCCCGAACGGATTTACGCGACAATTGACTCAGATCGAACTGATCGACCCAGAGTGTGCCCTGTTGTGGATCATAAAGGCGTAGCAACAGTTGGATGAGGGTGCTTTTGCCAGCGCCCGGTGCGCCCACCAGCGCGACGGTTTCACCGGCCGCAATGGTGAGCGACAGATTGGATAAAACCGGTGGGTTGTCGGGATGATGAAAGCTAACGCGATCGAGCCTGATCTCGCCAGTGAGCGGGGCGGTCAGGGCTTGCTCGAGGTTTGATTCTTCTGGCTCTGACAGAATCTCGGCCATTCGTTTGAGGGCAACCACGGCCTTACCTGAATCGGTGAGTACACGGCCCATATGTCGGATCGGCCAAATAATCATGCCCTCATAGGTGATGAAGGCGAAGAGGGTGCCGATCGTCATGGTATCCGCGAGCACCCAATGGGCCCCGACAAATAAAATGAGGCCAACCTGGAACAGGCAAACGATGTCGCTGGCGCCATAGTAAAAGCCTAAAAAGCGCATCAAGCGTTGATTCTGGTCGCGAAACCTGACGTTCGCACGGCCAAACTTTTCAGCCTCAAAGTCTTGCCGAGCGAAGGCGCGCACGACCCGAATGCCGGTTAAATTCTCTTGGAGTACGGTGGTGAGGCTCGCCTCGGCCTCATCGACTTCTAAAAACATCGACTTCACCCGATTGAAAAACAAAACTGCTGACACCAGCAATAGCGGCATGGTGATGAGGGCGACGCCGGTCATGGTGACGTCCAGAGACAATAAGATCGGCGTGACGATCAGCAGCATTAAAACAGCGCGACCGATTTCGATGATCTGGCCGCTCACAAACACGCGAAACGTTTCGATGTCTGAGGTGCACCGTTGGATGAGGTCCCCGGTATCAGCCTGATGATGAAAGGCGATTGGCAGGTGATTCAAATGGTTCATCAGGGTATCGCGCAGGCGTCGGGCCATCCCTTCGGCCGCGGCGGCGATCTGTTTGCCTCGCAGGTAGACAAAGTAACCGGCAAGGGCAGTGCACAGAATAATGAGTAGTCCGGAGAGTCCCAATTGCAGATAAAGCACCTGATTGTCGCTGAGGCCCGTTGGAATCAGAATTTGAAGCCAGGTTAAATAGGTGTCCGGCGCTTCTCCGGTGAGTCGATCCAGCATCGACCGGATAATCATGGGCACGGTAAACATCAGGACAAAACTCGCGACCATCGCCAGCAACGCCATTAATAATGGGCCCCGAAACCCCGCAGCGATGGTCAGAAACAGCGGCCAAAGCTTTTGGGCTTTTGAGGCGTGTTCAGTATGAGCCAGCATGATGTTTGGACTTTCCTTAAGGCGGTTGCCTGAACGCGGCGAGCTGCCGGGGGACCTTGGGTCCTTAGCGAACCGCCCGTTTTTAATTGTTTTTGCATTATGCCGATGGACCAACCAAATGAGAAGGCCAGTGGGCGAAGGCTGGAGTTCAGGTCGACACTTCTGTATAACAAGAGTTCGGATTTTTAAGGACGTGTTATGAAATTTTTCAACTCAGTAGGACCCAATCCCCGGGTGGTTCGCGTTTTTATGGCGGAGCTCGGTCTCACGATGGATCAGGATACGGTTGATATTATGGCCGGCGAAAATCGTCAGCCGGCGTACCAGGCGCTGAACCCGGGCGCGCAACTGCCGGCGTTGATGTTGGATGATGGCACAATCGTTTCAGAGATTACGGCAATTTGTGAGTATCTGGCCGAGCACGCTGGGGGCAGCAGCCTCATCGGCGATACCATGCAAGAGCGAGTAGAAACCAGAATGTGGGTCCGCAGAATCGATCTTGGTATCGTTGAACCGTTAGCCAATGGCTTTCGATCCTCCGAAGGCGCGCCGATGTTTAAAGATCGGATGCGAATTATTCCGCATGCGGCGGATGATTTGAAGGCACTCGCCCAAGACAAGATTCAATGGTTGGATGGCCTGATAGGGGATCAAAGCTACGTCTGTGGGGAACGCTTTAGCTTGGCAGACATTATGCTGGGTGTGTTTCTCGAATTTGGCGCGCAGGTGGGTCAACCCATTGATCAAAATAATGCAAATATCGTGGCCTGGCATGACCGGGTGAAGGACCGACCGAGTTTTTCGGCGTAACGAGCGATTGCAAAAGTTTCGGGCCGGTTAATATTTTTAAAATTAAGGTGCTATTAATCAGTAGCTTGTATTGCTTAATGAAAATATTTTTGGATTTCTTCACAGCGCGGTCACAGCGCGTCTGTGGCTAAGCGTTATCCGAATTGGCTGTCCGGATTGGCGATAGGGCTTGGCTTTACGGGCTAGTGGCCCGTCGGTTTAAGGCCTGCGCTTTAAAAGCGTGTTCTTGAAAAACATGCGCTGCAAAGACAGGCACTTGAAAGACACAGGCCGAACCTGCGCCATAAACTCAGGCCCTCGCGGGTTGGGTCTGCCGAGGCTGAGCCATTGAATTGGGTCTTGGCGGCATTGAGTGGCCAGCTCGCCTCGGCGCTAGGGCTGGGGATCAAACACCCGTTTTGACCGCATTGTCGTACCATGACACAAGAATAAAACGTAAGGCTGTTGCGAGCTCACAAATCACAACTTAAGGTTTGTGGTCTCGACCCAAGCGTTAAAAAGAAAATGCCGCAGGAAAGCACTGCAAGACAGCACCGCAAGACAGCACTGTCAGCATCCGCTGCGCTAGAACGTAATTATTGAGGGTAAACTATGTTTCAGGGAATGAATTTTGCGCCAGCTCAGCTGCCCGCCGAACTTGAGTCATTGCGAGCGGAGGTTCGGGAATTTCTGAATGCCGAAACGGATTGGCAGCCCAACTCGGATTTTAATGCTGGGGCGTCGCCGGAATTTTCGAGGCGCTTTGCCGCCAAAGGTTGGATTGGCATGACCTGGCCAAAGGCCTACGGGGGGGGCGGTCGCTCGTTTCTTGAGCGCTATGTTGTCACCGAGGAACTGCTTGCAGCGGGGGCCCCTGTGGGTTGCCACTGGATTGCGGACCGTCAAAGCGGGCCGCTGCTCTTAAAATTTGGAACCGAGGCCCAAAAACAACAATTCCTACCCGGGATCATCGCCGGTGAAAGCTTTTATTCAATCGGTATGTCGGAACCCGATACCGGATCAGATCTTGCTTCTATTCGCACCAGTGCCGTGCAAGTACCCGGTGGCTGGTGTCTGAACGGCAGTAAGATCTGGACCAGCAATGCCCATTTGAATCACTTTATGGTGACGTTGGTGCGAACCGCGCCCGCCACGGAAAATCGCCACGAAGGCATGAGTCAATTTATTGTGCCGATTGACGCCGATGGGGTCACCGTACGCGGCATCGACAATCTGGCCGGCGAACAAGACTTTAACCAAATCTTTTTCGACGATGTGTTTATTGCTGATGATCAGGTGGTTGGGGCGCCCGGCAATGGCTGGGCCCAGGTCATGAGTGAACTGGCCTATGAGCGCAGTGGGCCAGAGCGGTTTTTGAGCGCGTTTCGAGTGCTCGCCGAGTTCGGGAAAAGTTTGCAAAACGGCGCGACAGAATCACAAGCGCGGCTGTACGGCCAGCTCGTGGCGCACTTGGTGGTGCTACGCCGCATGTCGATCTCAATTGCGAGTTTGTTGGAAGCGGGCCTGATGCCGGATACCGAAGCCGCGCTCATCAAAGATCTGGGCAACAGCTACGAGCGTTTAGTGCCCGAGGTTGTTCGGTTGTACTTGCCTGGACAGGTTCCCAAGGGCTTGGCACAAGCGCTCGAGGAGTGTGTATTGCACGCGCCGTCGTTCACCTTGCGTGGCGGTACCCGAGAAATTTTACGAGGAATGATTGCCCGTGGTTTGGGCTTGAGGTAGCACGATGAATGAAGAACAACAGCTGATTGGCGAGATGGCGCGCCGCATGTTAGACGACCATTGTGGTCCAGAGGTCGTTGACCGGGCAGAGCAGGGCGACTACCCCGCAGCGCTTTGGACGCTGCTGGCTGATAATGGCCTGACCACGCTTGGGATAGAGGAAGCGTTGGGCGGCGCTGGCGGCACGTTTGGGGATGCCTTGGTTGTGCTGCGAGAGGCCGGCCGGAAAGCCGCGCCCCTGCCGCTGGCAGAAACGTTGCTGGCCGGACAAGTTTTATCCTTGCTTGGCCAGAAGTTGCCCGAAGGCCCTATGGCTTTCGGGCAAGGCGCGGTGACGCTTGATGACGAGGGTCAATTAAAGGGCGCAGTGCACGGCGTCAAATTTGCTCGGCACTGCAAAACCCTGTTGGTTGCGGCAAAGCGGGGCGACGCCTGGGTGATTTGTCAGATTGCTGCGGAATCGGTTGGGTTAACAGAAGGTAAGGATCTCGCCGGTGAAGCCCGTGATGATCTTGACGTGTTGGTCCAGGTTCAGCCCGAGGCGTGTTTCGCCATCGACGAGGCTGGGCTGGATGCGGTCTTGGTTTGGGGTGCTGCGATGCGGTCTGTGATGATGGCGGGCGCCCTGGAAGAAGCGCTGGCGGCAACCGTTGGCTACGCACTCGAGCGTAAACAGTTTGGTAAGGCCATTGCAAAATTTCAGGCCATCCAACAACAGTTGGCGATCTTTGCAACCCACGTGGCGGCAAGCACCCGCGCCGCCGAAACGCTGATGGTGCAAGGTGAAGTTGCCAGCATTGATGTGGCCATTGCCAAAGCGCGCATTGGTGAGGCTGCGGGTATCTGCGCTGAGATCGCGCATCAGGTCCATGGCGCGATCGGGTATACCCGAGATCACCGACTGAATCATCTCACTCGAAGACTGTGGGCCTGGCGCGACGCCTTTGGCCATGAGGCCTACTGGCAAGAGCGTCTAGGACGGGCCATGCTAGCGGATGAGGCCGGGGACCTGTGGCAGCAGGTCACAGCGCTGGGCTAGGGTTTCAATCAACCGTCAGTGCAAGGCGTAGCGACAAGAAAGGATTGCGAACGGTGCTGCGCCGACGTATTCAAATGTCCGCGTTGGCATGGGGGATGGTTGCCGCTGCAGGGCCTTTTTTTAAGGTAATGCCCTGCGATGGGGCTAGAATTTTTCTTTTTCAGCGGCTTTGTTTTTCAAAAAACGCGGGTTGGATTTTCTCTTGTTTAACGCTTTGTTGCCGACAGGCTGTCCGTTTAAAAGCCTTTCTTTTTGAAGCTTTGGTTTTCACAGTTCTGGCGTTTTTGGGCAGGTTCTCAGCAGGCCCTGCGCGTCTGATTCGCGCATCAGCGCGAAAATCTGATCGGCCCTGGGTGCGGTTATGAGCCGGATCACATGCTTCATGGCATCAAGCGCAACCGCGCGCTGTAAAATAACCCGGGTTAACGCCCTAATTAACCGTTACCGCAATCAGGCCACCGGTTTATTCAGCGGCCAATAAGAAATCAGAAGCGGTGCTCGCCGGCATCGTGCACGTCACCTTGCCCAGATCAATCAGCCGAATCATGGCGCTTAAAACCGAGCGCTCCGCTGCCGGAAACATTCTTGGGTCGGTGGTGGTGTACATCACTGGCACCATGGCTGGAATCTGGGTTAAGCCGTCGTGTAAGCAGGCCAGAATCTGCTGCTCGCGCGCCAGTCGATGATCGATAAAAGCTTGAACAAAGGGCTGAGGCGCCCGAATGGCGGTGCCGTGGGTTGGCCAGTAAACGGCGTCATCCCGCAGTTGTAACTTCTCGAGGCTTTCCATGTAAGCCGTCATATCGCCATCGGGTGGCCCAATGACGCTGGTTGACCAGCCCATAACATGATCGCCCGTAAAGAGGGCTTTTTCTTCTTTGAGTGCAAAGCAAATATGGTTGGAGGTGTGCCCAGGGGTGTAAACACATTCAACCGTCCAGCCATCGCCTTCAATCAGGTCACCATCTAGGATGGCATGATCCGGCACAAAGTCCATATCACCGCCTTCTTCAATGGGGGTGCCGGACGCGATTTTACCCGCGCCATGCGGGCCATAACCATAAGTTGGCGCCTGCCATATCTGCTTAAGCGGTGCCGCCGCGGGGGAATGATCCATATGGGTATGGGTAATCAAAATATGGGTGATCGTCTCGCCTGCGAGCGCCTCAGTGAGCGCTGCGATGTGCTCTTCAACCATGGGCCCAGGGTCGATGACGGCAACCTTGCCATGACCGATGACATAGGTGCCTGTGCCGTTAAAGGTAAATCCAGAGGGGTTGCGCGCGGTCATGCGGCGAACAAGCGGTGACACGGTTTCAAGCGTTGCGTACTCGAATTCGTATTCATAAACGTAAGGAATTGTTACAGCCATAGGGGTCTCCATCTGAGGCAAAATTATACCAGAAACAATATCGTGGTATCGGATGCGATAACTTTTGCATTTTTCAGTGAATTGTCCATTATTGGGCCTACGCACTAATGGGTTAACGGGGAAACTATGACCACAGATTCAACTTCAGCGAACCGATTAATCGAAATCGGTATCGCGCTCTCGGCAGAAAAAGACATCAATGTCCTGATGGAGAAAATTCTGCTTGAAGCCATGGATATCTCCCAAGCCGATGGCGGCACGTTGTACCTGCGCGATGAAGACTTTTTGAAGTTCGAGATTGTCCGAACCAATTCTTTGGAAATTGCGCAAGGCGGCAGTACCGGCGGTCCGGTCACGCTGCCACCGATGGCGCTTAAAAATGCTGAAGGCGAGCCCAATACGCACAATATCGTGACCTATGCGGCCAACGAGGGCAAAACGGTGAACATTCCAGATGTTTACCTTTCAGATGATTTTGATTTCACCGGTACCAAGAAGTTTGATGAGGCCTTTGGGTTCAAAAATTTTCGCTCAACGTCCTTTCTCACGGTCCCCATGAAAAACAACGCGGATGAAGTCATTGGGGTTCTGCAGCTGCTGAATCGAACCGATCCAGAGACCAAAGTGGTTGGGCCGTTTGACGGCGGGATCCAGCCGATTATCGAAGCCCTGGCGTCCCAAGCCGCGGTTGCCTTAGATAACGCCACGTTAATGAAAGAAATGACCGAGTTGCAGCAAGCGTTTATCCAGTTATTGGCCAACGCGCTGGATGCCAAGTCGCCCTATACCGGCGGTCATTGCCAGCGCGTGCCGGAGCTCGCGCAAATGCTGACCGAGGCGGCGAACGCCGAAACAACCGGCACCTTCAAAGATTTTAATCTATCCGAAGAGGATCGTTACGAGCTGTATGTGGCATCCTGGATGCACGATTGCGGCAAAGTTGTGACGCCTGAGTATGTCGTTGATAAATCCACCAAGCTTGAAACGATTACCGATCGAATCCATGAGGTTCGAGTGCGGTTTGAGGTTTTAAAGCGGGATGCCGAAATCGACTGTTTAAAAGCGATTGTGGCGGGTGGCGATGCGGCAGCCTTACAAGCGGCGCTGACGGAAAGGCTCGCTGAAATTGATGCGGACTATTACTTTATTGCAGACACCAACGTCGGGGGCGAATTCTTAGATGAGGATGCTAAGGCGCGGGTGAAGGCCATCGCGGAACAAAGCTGGACGCGGACCTTGAACAACCGGGTCGGCATCTCGATCGAGGAGCGGAAACGCTTCGAGCGAACCCCACCCCCGGAATTACCCGTGGTCGAGCCGCTCTTGATGGACCGTGAAGACCATCTCATTCCGTACGAGGTGCAACCGTTTAGCGCAGACCCCGATAATCCCTATGGCTTTAAAGTGGATGTCCCGGAGTACAAGTTCAACAAAGGCGAGGTTTACAACTTAAGCATTTCGCGTGGCACGCTGACCAACGAAGAACGATTCATAATTAATGACCATATTGTTCAAACGGCCGTGATGTTAGAGAACCTACCCCTGCCAAAAGCGCTCCGGCGAGTGCCGGAAATAGCTTGTGGGCACCATGAAAAAATCGATGGCACGGGGTACCCCAGAAAGCTCACGGGGGACCAAATGTCGGTGCAAGCGAGAGTGATGGCCATCGCAGATGTGTTCGAGGCCCTGACCGCGGCCGACCGACCCTACAAGGATCGAAAGACGCTGTCGCAAAGTCTGCGCATTATGTCGTTTATGGTTAAAGACAATCATTTGGATAGAAGTCTATATGACCTCTTTTTAGATAGCGGTGTTTACCAAGATTACGCCGAGAAGTTCCTACTCGAGGACCAAATCGACGAAGTTGATGTTGAGCAATTCCGCGCCGCCTGATCAGTTCGGGCTTAAGTGGCGGCGAAGTGGCGCTGAAACTCCCACAAGCTAGGGACTGGGCTATCTGGATCATTACCAGCGCGATGAAAGGTCATCCATTCATGGCGCCTGGATTTTATCCAATACTCAACATCTTCAGGCACGAGTTGCTGCTTTAGCGCCTCACAGTCAATGAGGGCTTTTGCGGCCGTCATGATGTCGGAGGGCAGCCTTGGCACGCTCGCGGGAATGCCCCAGGCCAAGTCGGTGAATTCCGGTGGCGGCTCTTGTTGTGCGGCTAAACCAGAGAGGCCGCCGGCTAAGATCGCTGCAAGGGCATGGTAGGGGTTCAGGTCACCCGCGCCGACTCGGTGCTCGATTCTAGCCGTTTTCGGCGCGTCGCAAATCAGCCGAATACCCGTTGATTTATTCTCTTCGCCCCAGGTTGCTGTGACCGGTGGCGCGGCGAACTCCCGCAAGCGCCGGAAGGCGTTGACCGAGGGACACAGGTAACTGACAGCGGCCGGCATGGTCTCAACCAGGCCCGCAAGCCAATGCCGTAGTAGCTGCGAGCGATTTCGGGGGGCGGCTTCATCAAAAAATTGCGGACGGCCATTGCTGAGCAATGAATGATGAATGTGCATGCCGTTCGAAAATCCAGGTTGGGGGTGGGCCATAAAGGTTGTGGACAAGCCTTGCTCAACGGCGGTCTCAAAAATAATTTGTTTGGCGCGAACCACGCGATCCGCCATGACCACCGGTTCATCTGGCATCAGGTTCAATTCAATTTGCCCCATGCCATTTTCATCGTTCCAAGCCTCCCAAGGGATCCCGAACCATTCCAGGCGTTTTAGAACTTCATTCATGAACGAGACGGCCCGAAAGGAATCTTTCAGCAGGTAAATGGTTTGCAAGGGTGACGCCCCAACGGGACTCAAGTTTTGGTACCGCTTGCGCTCGGCATCGTCAAAGGAGTTATCAAACAAGAAGAATTCAAGCTCGAAAGTACACTTAACGCTTAAACCCAGCGCATCGAGCTTTTCAACCTGTTGCTTTAGCTTTGTTCTAGGGCAGAGCGAGATTGGTCGACCATCTAAAAAGGTAAAGTCGCAAATCACCTGGCCCAAATCGGGGTCTTTGCCATCGGGAACAAGGGTTGAAAGGTCTGGGCTTAACGCAATATCGCCTAATACGCTGCGCCTGAAGGTGTGCCAAAAACCAAGGTGGGGTGTGCTTTCGCTGTCCGACCCCAGCGCGGCATCGGCGAGGTTATGGCCTATCGGTAGTCCTTTGGTGAACTTTTCCCGGGCGCAATATTTACCGAGCGCATAGCCGTCGAGATCGGTGGCCAGGGTCCGAACCCGCTTCACATGGTGTCGGTCGAGCCAGGCATCGAGGTTGACCTCACCCTTAAACGCTGTGTCTGTCATTGCAGGTCCATCCATTGGCTGGTCGTGGCATCGGTAATGATCGCGATGGTGCGCATGCTGGCTTGGCACTGAATCCGACCTTTTAAAATGTCATCGATCAACTGTGAGTAGCCGTTGTACAGATGGCTGAGGGTTGCGACGTCGCCAAGAATCAGGGCCTTTTCTGGGCCATGTCCCCAGAGATGCCGAGTGTCGGTCTCTTCGCTGTAGCTCTCGATGGTAAATTCGTTTGGGTCGAGCAGATGGGTCGCGTTGTAAAAATCTTCTGCCGCTGTTTGCCACGGCGTGAGCGTGGGTTGGAAGAGTCGCGCTAGGCGCCGTTTCATAAAGGGTTTTCGCCAGCCGCCTCGGAGTTCAAACTTTGGCGGCAACCCGCTAAAGGGATCGAACTGGCCCTCAACGAAAGCCGGTTCTTTTAAGCCGGCTCGGGAGACCGTGATTCCGGTTTTGGGGTTCACCAATAGGCGCAGTTTAAGGCGGGTTTTCGTGTCTTTTAAAATCATGGCCGCAGGCAGGCCAGACAGGGCTTGCTCGCCGTACTGGCGCAAGCTGTTTCTGAGAATCCTTGCAAGGTTGAGTTCCATGGGCGCCGCGTTGGATTGCGTCACCACCGAGAATAATTGTTCCATGGGTTGATCTTCCGCCAAAGGATTGCTTCTTACAAGACGCTCATTCTGCTTCAATAAACTCGACCACTTCAAGGCCGAACCCGGACAGGGCGTTGTAGCGCGATGGGCTCGACAAGAGCCGCATTTTGCCGACACCGAGCGCGCGCAGAATTTGTGAGCCGGCGCCAATCACCCGATAGACGCCCGATTCAGCGACCGACCGATCTGCTGCGGGGATATCTGGAAACGACTGAATCTGCGCCAGTTCTTGATCCGCTTGATACGGTTGGCCAACAATCACCAGCACGCCTTGATCCGCTGAGGCCAGGGCGGTGAGCGCCTCTTTCGTCGACCAAGACTGTTTAAAGCCAGGGCGGGTGGCGCCAAGAATGTCCCGCAGCGTATTCACCGTTTGAACGCGGACCAAACAAGGGCTGTCCGCGCTGATCGTGCCTTTGGTCAGGGCCAAATGAATGGCGCTCGAGGTGGTGTCCTCATAGGTGTGCAGTTGGAAAGGTCCTGCCTCGGTGTGGATTTCCCGCACGTCGATTTCATTAACGGTCTTATCATTTAAAACCCGGTACTCGATGAGGTCGGCAATGGTGCCGATGCGGATCCCATGTTTCTCAGCAAAACGTTCAAGTTCCGGCCTTTGGGCCATGGTGCCGTCTTCGTTCATCACCTCAACAATGACCGATGCGGCTTCATAACCGGCCATTCTGGCAAGATCACAACCGGCTTCGGTGTGGCCAGCCCGACTGAGCACGCCGCCGCGCTTGGCGATCAGGGGAAAAATGTGCCCGGGCATGACGATGTCTTTGGGGGCGGCGTTTTTAGCAACCGCCGTGCGAACGGTTCGGGCCCGGTCGGCAGCCGAGATACCGGTCGTGATGCCATCGGCGGCTTCAATCGACACGGTAAAATTGGTTTCGTGCTGAGAGTTGTTGTTGTCCACCATGAGGGGAAGTTGCAACTGCGCCGCTCGAGTTTCCGTGATGGTTAAGCAAATGAGACCGCAGGCTTCGCGCGCGAAAAACGTAATGTGCGCAGGGGTGACAACTTCTGCCGCGATGACCAAGTCGCCTTCGTTTTCTCGATCTTCATCATCGAGAATCAGAACCATTTTGCCTTGTCTGAAGTCTTCGAGAATTTCTTCGGTGGTATTGAGTTTCACATTAGGCTCCTGATGATTCGGTCAGTATATAACACAGCGGGCCTCGCTGGGTCTTTGAGCAGGTTGGCCCTATAATAGCGGAACACTCGCGCTGTGGTTGGACATGATTGCTGATGCTGTAACAAAGGCTTTACGCCAAATTGATGATCTCGAACTGATCGAGGACCCCAGCCGCCGGAAGGTTTACGAAAGCGATGGTTTGACCGCGTTCGCGCAAATGCCGCCGTTGGTTGCGCTACCCAATTCGCTGCAAGCCTTGCAGGCTGTGCTCCGCGTTTGTCATACCCATCACGTGCCGATGGTCGCCCGCGGCGCAGGCACCGGGCTTTCAGGTGGCGCGACGCCCCTCGCCAATGGGTTGCTCATTGGTCTGGCGAAATTCAATCGCATTTTAGAGATTGACCCCATCAAGATGACCGCGCGGGTCGAGCCTGGGGTTACCAACCTTGCCATTTCAAAAGCGGTCGCCAGTACCGGCTTGTTTTACGCGCCGGATCCGTCCTCTCAGATTGCCTGCACCATTGGCGGCAATGTGGCCGAAAATTCTGGCGGGGTGCACTGTTTAAAATACGGCCTAACGCTGCACAATGTGTGCGCCTTAAAAGTCATGCTGGCCGATGGCGAAGTGCTCAGCCTTGGCGGCACGGGTCTATGGGAGGATGGCTTGGACCTGCTGGCACTCTTGCATGGCTCGGAAGGGTTGCTGGGGCTCGTGATCGAAGTGACGGTTGCGCTGCGGCCCATGCCGGAGGCGGTCACGGTGCTGATGGCTGGCTTTGCCGACACGGCGTCCGCCGCCCATGCGGTGAGCGCCGTCATACAAGCGGGTGTGCTGCCCGCGGGGCTTGAAATGATGGACCGGCTGGCGATCCAGGCCGCCGAAGATTTTGTTCACGCAGGTTATCCGCTAGAGGCCCAAGCATTGTTGCTGTGCGAGCTCGATGGCGGCGCCGATGAAATTGACGCGCTCAGTTGCAAGGTTCAAGCGGTGCTGCAGGCGGCGGGTGCGCAATCCTTGGTTGAGGCCAGCGATGCTGAGGCTCGGGCTCGGCTTTGGCTGGGCCGTAAAGCGGCGTTCCCAGCCGTCGGCCGCATCGCCCCGGATTACTATTGTATGGATGGCACAATTCCAAAAAGATTTTTAGCTGATGTTCTGGAAAAGATAAGCAGTCTTTCAGAACAATATGATCTAAGAGTTGCAAATGTTTTTCATGCCGGTGATGGCAATCTGCACCCGTTGATTTTGTACGATGCAAATGACACCGATCAATTCCAGCGGGGCGGACGCGGCTCTGGATGTCCTTTTTACCTGGATCTTAGAAAACGACGGAGTGATCACGGGCGAGCACGGGGTGGGGCTGGCGAAGAAGCGCTGGATCAAGGATGCTCTGGGCGAGGTGGGCTGGCTCAGTTCAGGCGCTTAAAAGCGGCCTTTGATAGTGAAGAGTTATTAAACCCAGGTAAAGCCATTCCCACGCTTAATCGGTGCGCAGAGTTCGGCGCCATGCACGTGCACCAAGGCGCTGAAAAACATCCAGAGCTGCCGAGGTTTTAAGATGGACGCCACCGCAACCCTTCAACGCCTCGTGCGCCAAGCGCTGACGCTGGATCAACCGATTTTGCCCGAAGGCGGCGGCACCAAACGCTTTCTTCGACCGATAACGGCCGGGGTCCAGGTGGTGTCGACGGCCGAGCACCAGGGGATCCTGCATTATCATCCCGATGAACTGGTTATTCGGGTGCGCGCTGGAACGCGTCTGAGCGATCTGCACGAAACCTTACGTGAGGCGGGGCAGTGCTTGCCCTGTGATCCCCCAAGCTTTGGTGCGGCCTCAACGGTGGGCGGGATGGTCGCGTCCGGTTTGGCGGGCCCCAGCCGGCCCTATGTGGGCGGCGTTCGCGACTATGTGCTGGGGATGACGGTGATTCTGCCGAGCGGAGACGTTGCAACCTTCGGCGGGGATGTCATGAAGAACGTGGCGGGCTATGACATCAGTCGATTGAACGTCGGCGCGATGGGTAGCTTAGGGCTGATACTCGACGTTGCCCTCAAGGTGCTGCCGAACCCGGAGCGTGTGCAAGCCTATCGTCTGGCGTGTGCGGCGCCCGTCGCGCAACAGCAGATGTTGCTGCAGCGCCGCCTGCCGGGTTTGAGTGCCTGCGCGTATTTCAATGCGGGGTTGCTGGTGCGCTATCAAGGCAGCGAACAGGCAAGGCCCGCTTTTGAAAAAGCCCTGGCCCCGGGGTTTGAGCCGGTTTCAGGTGAAGACCTGGACCGAGTGCGCGATCTTGCCTTTGATCACAAGGGGCATTTATGGCGTTGGGATGGGCCGGTGGATGCGGCAGTGAACGATGATTTGGTTGCGATGGACTGGGGTGGGGCGTTGCGCTGGCTCGCGGCAGACCAAGCCATCAAAGCGGCAGATGACCCGGGCGCGATCACCTGGTTTCGGCAGGGCGAGGCGCCGGCGCCAGAACTCGGCATAAGAGGCGATGGGGTTGGGCTTTTACAGCAGCGACTGAAGCAGACGCTGGACCCCAAGGGGGCCTTTATCGACTACCCCGCCTTGAGGCCGGTATTATGAAAACCAATATTGATCCCAATTTCTTATCGGCAAGCGACCGAGATCGCGCGGATGCCATATTAAGAAGCTGCGTGCATTGCGGGTTTTGCACCGATGGTTGCCCAACGTATCAACTGTTGGGGGACGAAAACGACAGCCCACGAGGCCGGATTTACCTCATTAAAGAAATGTTCGAAACCGGGCAGGTTGACGCGGCTCAGGTGACTCACTTGGATCGTTGTTTGTCTTGCAGAAACTGTGAGACCCATTGCCCGTCGGGCGTTGCCTATACAGATTTGCTTGATATCGCGCGCGGCGCCATCGAGCAGCAGCAGGCTAGAGCCTTTACCAGCCGGGTCGGGCGCTGGTTATTACGGCGCGGGTTAGCGATGCGGGGCTTGTTGATACTGGCATTTGGGGTGGCGCGCCAACTGGGCCGTCTTCCTGGTTTGGCCAAGGTGTTGCCGGTTCGGCTCGCGCCTCACCGGTCATCGCGCGCTCCCAAGGCCACACAACCCGCCACCCAGCAGGTTGTGCTACTCGATGGTTGTGTGCAGAAAGCGGCAACCCCGGGCGTGAATGCTGCCATCACGCAGTTATTGGCCTTGTCTGGTGTTGGCGTGGTTCGCGTGCCGCAAGAATCTTGTTGTGGCGCGCTGAATTATCATTTGGGTGATCATGCGGCGGGGCTCGCGGACATGCGGCGCCTATTGCAGACATTACGGGATGCCGCGCCGCAAGGCGCGGCAATTGTGTCCAGCGCCAGCGGTTGCGGCGTGACCTTGAAAGATTATCCCAGCCATTTCCCGGAGGGCGACCCGGATCACGCACTTGCCCAAGCGATCTCGGCGCGGATCGTTGACGTGGTCGAGTTGTTTCGCGACCACACGATTGATGCGGCCCCCGCGAGGGTGGCGGTGCATACCCCCTGCACCTTGGCCAATGGTCAGCAGTTGGTGACCAATGTGGCGGAGGTTCTGACCCGGGCGGGCTTAGAGGTGTTGGCGACCGGTCCACAACTGGCCTGTTGCGGCTCGGCCGGCACCTATTCTGTGCTCCAACCGAAACTGGCGGCGGCCTTGCAAGACCGCATGGTGACCGCCCTGACCGCGAATGGGCCCGAGGTGATTGTCACGGCCAATATCGGCTGTCAAATGCATTTGGGTGCGGGGACGCAACTGCCGGTGCTGCATTGGGCAGAATTGTTGTGGCAGCAGCATCAGGCATTACCTGCCGCGCCGGAAGCGAAAGCGGGTGATTAGCGGTTTGAGCTTAGCCCGCGCGCTCGCATGGGTGGCAACCTAGCCCAGGCCATGAACCAAAATGACCTTGCCGTCGCTGCCGGCCAGGCGGTGCTGCATGAGCGTTTGATAGTCATCCGAGTGATACCAAGCCTGCGCCTTGGCCTCTGATTCAAAGCGTAGAATCACTTGGCGCTGGCCCTTGGTTGCGCCTTCTAAGGCTTTGGCCTGCTCATCAACGGCTAATATTTCGCCCTCAAACGCCAACAAAATGGCCATGAAGCCGGCCTCGTACGCTGCGTAGCGCGCGCGATCGGTGATCAGAATATCCGCAACAATGTAACAAGCCATAGTGATCCTTAGGCGTTGGCCACCAACAACCAATACAGCAAACCCTTTTGGGCATGCAGGCGGTTGGCGGCTTGGTCAAAAATGATGGAACGCGGGTCACGAACGGCCGCTTCGGTAATCTCGTAATCGTTGTGAATTGGCATGTCGTGCATGATTTTTAAATCGTGATGGGCAACGAGGTCTGAGTTGATCTGGAATCGTTGCATTTGCGCAACCAGAGCGGTTTTCTCAGCAAGTTTATTGGGATCATTAAAATACTGCATGTCGATCCAGGTATCGGTATAGAGAAAATCAGCGGCGGCGATGGCGTCGCGGGGATCCGCGACTCGCGTAATCCTTGGGTTATGGGTAATCATCGCCTGCAAATCGGCATCAAAGCTTTCTTGCGTCTCTGCGGGTTCAGGCGTTGCCAAGGTGAGCGAAAACCCAAGCCGATCGGCCATCAACACCAAGGAATTCGAAACATTGTTTTGAACCCCTGTGTACAGAAGGTGGAGCGCCTCGAGCGGTTTGTCGCTGTGCTCGGTCATGGTGAGCACATCGGTTAAGGCTTGGCAGGGATGATAGCGCTCACAGCAGCCGTTAATCATTGGCACCTGGCTGGCGCCCGCCATGGTGAGGAAATCGCTGTTGTGCAGGAGTCTCGCCATGATGACTTGAACGTTGCGCGACAAGTATTCGATCTCGTAGGCGAGATCCGTCAGAATAAAGTTAGAACTTTGCCAGTCCAGAAACAAAGCGTGGCCACCGAGTTCGGTCATGGCGACTTCAAACGAGACCCGGGTCCGAGTGCTGGTTTTCTGAAACAACATGGCCATACTTTGGTGCGACAGCGCCGTGCGAAAGTCGTTTGGATTGGCTTTAATGGTTTGCGCCCAAGACAAAATGTCGGCGAGGTCTTTGGCGTCAAAATCTTTTAGATGGTTAACGTGTGGCATGCTTGGCTCCAGGCCCCAATATCTAAAAGAGGCTGTGTTTGAAGCGATGAAATATTAGTATAGATTCCGGGTTTTGTACATTCCGATTCGGTATTAAAGGCGTCGTTGGATTGGCTTGTCGCGATTGGTCGCCGAGCGCTTTGGCCTAACCGATGCGTAATCGATGGCTGGACCTGTGCGGGCGTATACGAAGGCTTGGCGTAAGGCTCATGACGGTTAATACGCAACAATTGAAAGGAGGCAAGCCATGTGCGGCCGGTTGAATGTTATCGATGCACCGATTGTTGCTTTCTTGGCCAAATTTCTTGGGGAAGTCCCTTTTGTTGAAAGTCGCGGCAATGTTGCGCCAACCGAACCCGTGCTCGCGCTGCGTGCAAGCGCAGAGGGCTATAATGCTGCCTTGATGCGTTGGTGGTTGGTGCCGCATTGGTCAACGGGCCCCCAGCACAAGTTCAGCATGTTCAATGCACGTGCCGAAACCTTGGCTAGCAGCCCGGCCTATCGGGATCCGTTCAAGACCCGGCGCTGTGTGGTGCCGGCCAGTGGCTATTTTGAGTGGCGCAAGCAGGCAGGGCAATCCCGGCCCATGTATTTCGAGCCCGAAAATGGCGAGGCCCTCTTGTTTGCAGGCTTATGGGATGAATGGCAGGGCCCCGACGGGGTGCTGACCAGTTGCACGATCGTTACGACCAGCGCGCCTGCGACGACCGAGGCCTATCATCATCGGTTGCCGATGATGCTCACAGTCGACGAAGTGGCAACCTGGGTTGACCCCACGACCGAAAAAGCGCATTTGACCGAAATGATGACCCCGCGGCTGCCGAGTGCCCTAACAGTTTGTGACCTGTCGCCGGCCGTTAACAACGCCCGAGAGAAAGATCTTGCGGCGCAGGTGAAAGTTTCAGCGAACCGGTCGTGCTGCTACCGAGTTGAGGCGCCATAACATTGCGTCACCTCGATCGGTCCTCGAGCGCGGTCAGCCACGCGTTAAAGACGGGCTGGCGTTTTTCTAAAAATGCCTTGCCGCCTTCTTGGGCATCAGCGTGATGGTCGGTGATCGCAGTTTTTGAGGCGATTTCATCAAGCGATTGCTCCCAAGTTAACTCGGTGGCGAGGTAGATCGACCGCTTGAGCAGACGCATCGCAATTTGTGGCCCGGTGGCGAGCTCTACCGCAAGATCCATCGCGGCATCCATTAGTGCCTCATCATCCACGACCTCTGTCACAAGGCCAAGTGACTGCGCTTCCTCTGCTGAAACGATGCGTTGACGCATCATAAACGCCATCGCTTTTGCAGAGCCAAGTAGCCTCACCAGCAACCACTGCCCACCTTCGTCTGGCAGTAAACCGAACCGCAAGGTTGCGCTGCCGAGCTTTGCCGATCGCGCCGCAATGCGAAAATCACAGCAAAGGGCGGCCGAGAAGCCGGTCTGGATGGCAAAGCCGTTAATCGCCGCAATGGTGAGCTTGTCGAGGTTTCGCAGTGCGGTGTTGACCGCTTGTGAAATTGTACGCAGGCCGTTGTAAGTACCGATTTCGCGGTGATGCCCGCCATGAATGGGGGGGACGTCCGTGCTTTTCTCGCCACCCGCCGCCCTTAAGATTATCGCCCGCCCAAAAGGCCTTACCTTCACCCGTTAAAATAACCACACGAACCAAATCGTCCATCTGTATTTGCGTCAGCACCTCAACCAAATCGCGCTTCATGGGTGAGGTTGAGGCATTTAACGAGTCGGGTCGGTTAAAGGTTAGCGTGGCAATGCCGTGTTGGTGTAGGGCCGCGGTAAAGCCGCAATAGGGTCCGGTTCTTAGGCTCATAATGACTGTCTCCTTGGATGAAAGGCTTGGCGGGGTGCAGGCGCTTTTAACGCGGTAGCTGCTTGGGTCGGCGCTCAAGACACCGTAAACCATGCGGGCTGGGTTATGAAGTTGGTTCGTATTCGAG
>CAJJAX010000025.1 GCA_905182155.1 uncultured Pseudomonadales bacterium | reverse complement strand
ACCGACCGGTTGTGATAACTGGCTGAGGGTAATCGCAAGAATTCCGGCTCGATTGAATTCGGCTTCGCTTTGGAGTCTCGCCGGGTCAGACAAGATCTGAGTCAACGCCTCAGCAAGACCCATGCGCACATCAATGGTTTTGATCTGTTGGCCGATGTCGGTGAGGTTGGGCGCGAGGGTGAGTGCCGCCTCATAGGCGTTTTTCGCGTCAAACCAGCTGCCAACGTTTTCTGCTTCTTGGGCCTGCGCAAACAAGGCTTGAATTTGTTGTTTAAGCTGAGCCTGGCGAACTTGTTCCAAGCCGTCTTGGGCGGAGGTTGCCTTGGGCTCGATTCTGGCCGCTTGCTCAAACGCCTTGATTGCCGCATCAAAGGATTCTTCTGCGAGGGCTGCAAACCCTTGTGACATGGCACGCTGAAACTGCTGTTGAACCAGCGCGCGGCTGACGTGGTCAAAGGCCGCTTGGGATGGCATCCAGCCCGGGAACAACGCAACCGCTGCTCGCAAGATGCCTTGGGCGTCCGCCAGTTGTCCTGCTCGCTCCGCCAGTTGCGCTTCAGCCCTGAGCGCCGAGATGGCCGGTAACTGTTGAACGGCTTGCCACGTTGCCTGCACCTTAGAATCTTGCGGGTGCAATTGCGCACTGATTTCCCAGAGTTTGCGCGCGGCATTGCTATTTTCTTGGTTTAAGGCCTGTTGGGCACGGGTAAGATAGTCCGTGCGACGGTCAGGCAAGGTTGCCTCGAGGGCATTAACGGCCGCTAATAATTGGCTATACAGGGCCAACGCGGATTCACCATCACCGGCGCGATAGGCGTCATCTGCGGCCATCGCGTCTTGGTTGAGTTGCGCTAAGGCTGCAGGGTCCCAAAGTCCAAGGCCCAGGTCCTCCAGCGCCATTAATTTTCGGAGAAAGCTTTCGGCAAGGGTTTGGGCCTGCTCTGCGTTGATTTTGGCTTTGGCGTCGGCGATGGGGGCGCGCGTGGGCTCAAGTGGCGGCTCAAGCGTCACCGTTTGAGCCGGTCGGGTCTGTGCATTGTCCGTCGATCTGATTAAATCGGGCAAGACCCAAAACACAAAGCCGGCGAGGATGATCAGGGCGAAGCCGATTAAAAGTGTTTTGGGTTCCCAGGGCGACTGGCCAGGCCTTGCGTTGGGCGGGTTAACAGTGGGTGCGCGCGTTGAGGTCGCTGGTCCAGGTGTTGCGGGTGTCGCAGCTTCATACGCGGTTGCTTGCAATGGGCCCACCGCGCCACTGCCCGCTGCGGCCTCAGTCGCATTGGTCTCCAATAAATTCAAAAGGTCGCCGAAGTTTGCTGCCGCGCCTTGTTGAATCGCGGTAATCAATGGGGTTAAGCCGGCGGGTAGGGGCGGTTGGTTTTGGAGCGCGTTCAGGCCTTGCCAAGGCTCATTCGTACAAGATTGATAGCTCCATTCGCTAAAGGCAAAAACCCCGGTCGCATCGAGCTTTTTTATCGGCGCCCCAGTCAGGGCCCAGCGCGGCCAGCCGAGATGCTGAATGATTATAGATTGGTGATCACCTGGGGTGAGCCACGCCAAATCGAAAATGCTCTGATGAAACCCAAGGGCCTCAGCATAGTTGAGGGCGGCAATTAGGCGCCGGAGCTGACCCGGGTTTAACGGTTTGGCCAGGGGTTTAAAGGCTATCTCGGGCAAGCAGGCATCAACCAGGTAGGCCGCGTCGGCATCCTGCCAAAGTCCCAGATGCGGTTGAATATCCGGGTGACTGAGCTTTTTCAGTCGATTGCTGATGGCTAAGAGGGTTGCGGTATCACCCGAGGTCAGGGGCACAACCGTCACGAGCACCTCGTTGGCGGTTGTTAAATCGGTTGCGCGAAATCGAGGGTGCTGCCCTTCAGGTGTCGGCACCGCGTCCAGCACCGTAAACGTGTCAGCGAGCAGGGCGCCAGATTGAATCGGTATCATCATGGGTTAATCAACGGGCCTGAGGTATCGGGGTTATCGGCGGTAAGCCCTGATCTGCTTGATACAGGGCCCGCAATAATGAGCGCCACTGCGTGTACTGTTGCTCGGCACTGCCGCTAAGTTCAACCGTTGCGCCTTCGATATCCAAGACGTTTGGCGTGATCTCGCGGCCTAAAGATTGCGTGAGCTCTTGGAGTGCCTGCTCATGAATTTCGGTTTGCTTGCGTCGATCCAGACCACTTTTGACCGCGGCGATACCGCCGACGACCGCGCCAGCTGCCGCCGCATCAGCGGCCCAGGTGTTGCTCTGGGAACCCGCATAAATGCCGCCGGCAATGAGCGCGGCGCCAGTCAGCAGCCGATTGCGGGCTTGTTTATTCATCTGGCGGAGCCTGACAGCCTCGTCATAGGTGGCATAGCGCCATTCATCATAGGACGGCGTCAAATTCATAAAAACTTAAAGTAGTAATCATCCAAGGTATCCACGAGCAGATCATCTTGCACCCGAATTTTAGCAACGCGCTGCAGGATAGTATCGCTGTCAGCCGGTACTTGGGTCACGGAAGTCGTGCCGTCTCGGTTTTTGGTGAGATAGCGCGCAAAAGCGTCTGGCGCGAGGTCCGCGGCAAAAGAAAGTTGGGCAATTTGTTTGACCGCGTTGATCTCATTGGCAGACCGCGTTTGATATTGCGCCACCAAATCGTTGGCAATGTTGTTATAGAGGTCTTGGAAGGGGTCTTCTTTGATTGATTGGTAGGCGTACTTGCTGGCGTTGTCTTCATAGGTTTGTGTGAGCCATACGCGTCCGCTGGCATCGGTTGCCGTGACTGAAACGGCTAAGCGTTCTCCGTCGGACGCCAGAATTTTGCCGGAAACCAGCAACGGGTGATGACGTGCTGCGCTGGGCACGACGCGGACAATCCCCCAGTTTCCCGTTCGCTCCAAGGTATCTTTCAGATGGAAGGCAAGGTAGCGCGACTCGGCTCGGCGCACCTCAGCCGATACTGGGATATCGTCACTGCCAGACGAGGGCAGCGTTTCCAAGTTGGGCGCAAAGGGCAAGATCATGATATCCACGCGTTCCGCGTCGAAGATCATGGTCTGAAGTTGGATCGGCGGTTTTGAGTTGGCCGTAATCACCTGGGTTGTGGCGCAACCCGCAAGCGTTAGCAAGGCCGTCATCAGCAAGAACTGGGCGAAGGCACCGGCGGCGCGTTGGGCGTTGGATTGGGTCACAGTTTAGAGTCCTTGCTTATACCGTTTATATTCGTCCCAGAGTTTTTCTCGCAGAGCTGGGTCTTGTTCCGCTGCGGCGGCCTCCCGTAACTGTTTGGCAACAATGTCATCGCCTTGAGGGCTGGGGATATCTTCAGGAATGGGCGCTGGGCCTGCGGCCTGTTGGCGGGTTTCGCCCGGCGCTCGACCCTGGGGCGCCGAGGTCTCGGCGCTCGCCTCACCCGACGCGTCATCGACGGACTCAGCAAGATTACCCGCATCACTTTGGGCCAGGCCTTCGGCCAGATCGACCATTGAGGGGCCGCCGGCCACCTCAGTGTTACTGCCGGACAATTCAGCGGCCACAGCATTGCGGGCGTCCTGGATATCGGCCTCAAAGATAACAATGGAGCGGTCAAGCTCAGCATCGAGTTCAGCGATGCGCTGATCCTCACCCGTTTGCGTGACCGTTCCTGTGCCGCTCGGTATCGGCATAGCACCATCCGTCGCAAGGGTCGCTTCAGCGAGGGCTGCGTTGGCTAAAATAACCAGCCGGGCGGCTTCACCGATGCGGTCATTGGCGGCCGCACCACTGGTTTCAGCTTGGTTGAGTTGTTGCTCGAGGATCAAGATCGCAACGCTGGCCTGGCTGAGTGCCGAATCGACTTCGCCGTCGGTGGTGTCGTTGCCAGCGTTTTGACTGAGCAGTTCGCCTGCTGTGGTGAGGGCGATGCCGGCATTGCTGAGTGCTTCATTGAGCGCTTGCAGGTCATCGGAGCGGTCGCCGGCTTCTGGCGCGCTCATTGCCCCAGCTGAGCCGGGGTCTGCTCCTGTTTCGGCTGCAGAGGACGATTGCGCGCCACCCATTGCAGTTTGAGGATTCTCGATCGAGGTTTCTTGGCTGGCTTCTGGCGTGCCCTGAGTGTCGCTTTCGGCCGTGTCGCCAGAATCGCTTTCGCTGGCGTCGTCGCCTTCAGGGTTTTCGGTCATTGCTGCCGCATTCGCTTCGTCAAACCGGTCGCCATCGGTATTGGCATCGTCTAAAGGTTCCGGTAACAGGGGATCCCAGGGTTCAGCTGACGCGCCTGATGATGCGGCTGTATCGTCGGCACTGGATCCTGATGCGGCAGCGGTTGTGGCGCTGGCGCTGGATAAGGCCTTACCAACCTGCGCTAACTTTTTACCGGCTGCACCGGCCTGATCTTGTGTTGGGGCACCGTCATCACCTTGAGTGCCCGTGGGACTCGATTCGCTGCCCGGCGGTGAAGCGCTCTTGTCGCTGGCAGACGACGCGCTCGGCATGCTCGGTTGGTCGCTAGCAGACGACGGGCTTGGCATGCTGGGTTGGCCGCTGGAGGAGGACGGGCTTGGCATGCTGGGTTGGCCGCTGGAGGAGGACGGGCTTGGCATGCTGGGTTGGCCGCTGGAGGAGGACGGGCTTGGCATGCTGGGTTGGCCGCTGGAGGAGGACGGGCTCGGCATACTCGGTGCGCTTGGTGACGAAGCACTTGGTGAGGATGAACTGGGTGGCATGGGGGGGGGTGATGACGTACTGGGCGATTGGCAGCCGCTGATTAAGCTAAGGCCAATGAGGGTCAGTAACGCAAGGCGCATGCTGGGCTCCATGAATAAAATTTGATTGTGCTAAATTAAAGCTGAATTTAAGCTGAATTACGATGATTGTCGTATCTTTGGATCAGTCATTGCATGGTTTTGTCGGGCTTTGGCGATCGTTTTCGTGACTCGCGAGCTTTTGGGGAATACTTTTGGAAAAACGCTGGTTTGCTTTGTGCTGCAGGGCTCTCTAAATTGTTGATCAAAGGGTGAGCAAACCGAGGGGCCGTGAGCGTCCTGAGGGTTTGGGGCTGGACTTGGGCCAAATGATGGTGCAAAAGAATGGCGGCTGATGGTGCCCGAAGGCGGGTGATAACGGATATGACAAAAACTGATCGATTAAAATGGGCGCGGCCTCAATGGCTTTTAAGGCCAATCCTTTTGAGTGCGCTCTGCACCTTGCTTGCTAGTTGCACCCATACTCTGACCGTCACGGGTCGGATCCCAACACCCTTGATCGAGCCGTTCCCGGTCTCGATCGGGCTGATCGTGCCGGCTGAGTTTAGTACGTATATCTATCGTGAAAAACTGCCCAGAGGCGGTGGCGATTGGACCGTTGGGTTGGGTGCACTTCAGGATGCTTTTTTTACCACCTTATTTGATACGGTGTTTCAACGGGTTCAACGAGTAAGTCTCCCGGTCTGTGAGCAGATTGATGCGCCAAATGCGCCGGGTTTAGGCTGTCCCGATGGATATTTGCGGATAACGCTTCTTGAATACGCCTTCCTGCCGCCTGAACTGTCGGGACTAAAGTTTTTCTCAGCCTCGACAAAGTATCAGCTTGAACTGATGGATGCTGGCGGTGCGGTGCGGGATACCTGGGTGGTCGTTGGGTATGGCAAAAATGAGGGCGGTGGGTTTCAAGCAACCGATGCGCTCAACGCGGCGTCGGTAGACGCGATTCGGGATGCCGGCGCGCGGGTCGCGCTGGATTGGTCAAAGCAGGAGAACGTTGTGACTTGGTTGGATTCAATTGGACGGAATAATGATCCAAAACCTATTATGTGACACTGGGACCGGGCCTGAATTGAGACCCGTTTTGCAGTATGCGCCGCAGGCGCCTAAAAAGGTTGTTTGCTTGAGAATGAACTGCAAACGCGTTTTGGGCTCAATGAGGGCGCTCAGTGCTGGTCTTCGGCGGATTGCAATGGCCTTAGTCCTGTTGCTCCTCGCCAGTTGCGCAACGACTCGGGTTGAACAATCCCGTCAAAGCAATTCCGTGCTCGGCGCTGGCGAGGCGATGGTGATCCTCGGGCGCGCAACCTATAACGATCGAGAAACTGAAGAAAGTTTTACCGATTGTCTGGCAGATATCTTGAGTCAGGGCAGTAATCCCATTCGATTGGTCTCAGAGGAGCAGTTTAAAGATGATCTGTATCCTTGGTTTGAAGCTCGAACGGCGCCGACCAATGCCAATGACCTTGGGCGCCTATTCGCCGAAGCTGGGGTTCAAGCCCAAATTGACAAGTCGAGCATTCGCTATTTGGCTTGGATCGAAGGGGACACGGTGACGATCGACAAAGGGGGGTCGATGAGTTGTGCCTTAAGTACGTTTGGCGGCGGCTGCTTTGGCATGAGCTATTGGGAACAAGATGCCTCTTATGAGGCCTCTATTTGGGATTTAAAGAATCTGACGGCGTCAGGACAGATCAGTGCAGACGCCAATGGCACCAGTTACTTGGCTGGACTGGTGCTGCCCATTCCGATCCTGGCCAGGCCCGGTAACGCGGCTTGCAAAGGGCTTGCCGCGCAGCTGCGCGTGTTTATTACCGGCAAATAAAGAACTGCCAGAGCGCAAAAACTGCCAGAGCGCAAAAACTGCCAGAGCGCAAAAACTGCCAGAGCGCAAAAACTGCCAGAGCGCAAAAACTGCCAGAGGTTAAAGACTGCTAGAGCGTAAAGACTGCTAGAGGGCAAAAAACCAACAGCGCACAAAAACTTCCGGGGCGTCACAACGGTGGCGAGTCGTCAGATTCCCTCAAAAGATTTCAAGGGGATGGCGGTGTCTTCTCAGCTTCAGCGGCAGCATTTTCAGAGACCGGCGCTTTTTGGGATGGGTCCGGCTCGGCGGCTGGTTCTGCCGGCGCTACGGCTACTGGTCTAGGAATGAACGGCTGGCGCGCGGTCATCTCGACCTCCTCAGCGATGCCGTCCCGTAATGCAGGTCGATATCGACTACCCAGCACCATCGAGCGGGTCCAACGCACCTCGCGGCTCGGCACGTTCCGGTTCAATACGGTGATTCGTTTGGGTCGACCTTGTTTGGAAACCGTAAAACGTAATTCCACCCCGTACTCGGCAGCCTGCGACGCGTCGTCGTCAGGGATCACTCGATTAAAGTAAATAGCCTGATAGGCGGCGGGCCACAGCAAGACGGGCTCGGTGGCCGTTGAAGCTGGGTCTAGCTGGCTGGCAGGTTCGAGGTCAGCAGATGCTTGGCGCTCGGCTGCTGGGGTTTCAACCGCCTTGGCAGCCGGCGCGGGGTTTACGACCTGCCACGCCGCGCGATAGGCCGGCAGGGCCTTTTTGTTACCGGTTAAAATATAGCCATCGGCTAAGGCGAGCCAAGCATCCGTCAGTTCGGCGGGTGTGGTCTCTGGACGCTGCTCAACAATCGCCAGGATTTTCTCCAAGGCTTCTTCTTGAGGCCGACTGTCGCGGCCTCGCCAACTGTGAATCCGCGCCTTGGTTTCGAGCGCGTCAATCAGTTCAACCGCGTAGCGCCCCTTGGTCGCGGTAATGTCCAAGATCGCTTGATCGAGTAGCTCTAAAGCATCGGTATATAAGGTTTGCCTGAGTAGGCGGTCTAAGTCCTCGGCAAAGGGTGAAATGGTTTTGGCCCGTTGGCCAAGATAAGATGCGATACCGATTTTGATCTCGCTGAGTTCAGCACTACCAGCCGGAAAGGCTTGTTTGGCAATCCTCAGCACGTACCGCTGCGCAATATCGGCCGCTTGAGACTCATTCGTGTTGAGGTAGATGCGCGTGAGCCAATTGAGGTTGGCGGTTTGTTGGGTGGCGAACAAGCCGTGGCTGCGGTGCTGAATGTTCTGGCTCCATCGGAAGTGATCCTCGGCGGTGTCATAGTCCTCGCGCAAAAAAGCATTGATGCCAATGGCCGATAGCAATCGGGTTAATTGTGGATCGAATAAACCCTGGCTTTGATTGAGCCTCGCAAGCGCGGCGCGTAAGGATTGATCACCTTCGGGCAGGTCGCCCGCGTAAGTTTGTAGCATGCCAACATTCGCCAGGCGCTTTGCGAGATAGATTGGGTCAGAGCCGCCATCACCGCTTAGGCTGTCGTTCAGATCAACCGCAAGACTTCGCGCTTGCGCGTCAGTGAGAACTGGCATGGTTTGATGATCCTTGTCAGCGGCTGATGCCGATAAGAACGCCAAATCGTCCGTGTTATAGAGTAGGTCAAGAATGGGCGTCGAGTTGGCGTTGGCCAATGCTGGGCCGATGAGCAAAAGCGTAAAAATAATCTGGATCATCATTAAACATCCGTCGCCGGGTGGGTGTCCCGGGCTTTGAAATTTTGGACAAAGGTCAGGTTTAAGGTCTCAACAGCCTGGCCATTATGAATTGCGGGCGTAAATCGAGCTTCCTTCAAGACTTGCTTCATTAAATTCCGAACTTGCCGAGGGTAGTGATCGTCAAACCGGATATTGTTTGGTTTGCCTGCCACGGTGATGTCTAACGTCATGTGCACCTCGAGGGTTTGCAAGCGTTTGAGATTTCGGTAGCGGGTTGGCAACGTTTGTTTGAGTTGCTCAAGGTTTAAACCGAAAGGGCGCGCCGATGAGGGGTTCAAAGTTATTGGTATAGCCGCCCAAATCGGCTTGGGGCGATTGGGCAACAGGCAGAAAGTCTTCGTTTAAAGCGACGGTGAATGTTTCTGGCACTTCAGACCACAGCGCGTCATCAGGATAACCGCCCGCTAACAGTCTGCGACGGCGTAATTCTTGGCGGAGCCTCATGTCACCGATTTTATTCGGATCTAGGTCGTTATACCGGCGCAGACCTGGAATTAATTGGGGCGCCTGCATCGCCATCGGGTCTTGCCGGGCGTAGTAAACGGCTGCCAGATCATGACGGTCATCGAGGGTGAGCAGGTGACTCACCTTCTGGGCAAATTCCACCATCAGATCATTTGGCAAGCCTTCTGCCTCAGCGCGGGTCAACAGGGCAATGGCATCATCACTATGGCAGCACTGCGCCGAAAACAGTTCAATGTCTAACCGAAGTAAGGCCCGTTCTGGTACAAAAGGCTCGCTCGCTAAGGCGGCTTTAAGCGATGTGCTCAACAAGCGCCGGGCCGCATCAAATTGCCCTGAATGAAGATACCAACGTGCCAGCGCTATCTCAGCTCGGACTTGCGCATCAATCGAGTCACTGCGTTGTCCCAGGAAATGATTGAATTCTTTGAACTGATTCGCCTGTCGGTAATCCTCTTGCTGGATGTGGGTGGTCGCCAATTGGTCCAGTATCAAAGTTTGCTTAGGCGTAACAACGCCATGCTCACGGTGCAAGGCGTGCTGCGCCTGCAGGAGTAAGTTTTCGGCCTCTGTCCAGCTTTGACTGGCCATGGCGTCGGTTGCGGCGGTCTGTAGACGCTCAACCTCTGGCGATAAATCTGACGCGAAAGCGATTTTTGCTTTAGGTTGCGCCGTCTGTGCGGCGACATTGATTGGGGTTAAAGTTAGGCTCAAGGCAAGGCCGAAGGCAGCGCCAACCAGCCCGGTAACGATACTTTGAACACTCGGCAGCCATAGGACGTGGATCATAGGACGCGGAAACCTTATGGTGATCATTAACTCAGTCTAGTTTTAAACGTGGTTGTGGTGCAATTCGTTCAGTTGATTTTCAGGTTGGGTGCTTAATAATGCAGGTCAAGGTCTAGAGTGGATGCCAATATGTTGACACAAAAAGCCATTTTATTGTTTTGGTTGCTCTTTGCTGAGCCGAGTTTTAGTCATGCCCAAGAACCCGTAGGCCGTTTCAATCGTTTGGCTGCGAATGAAATGAGTCCGCTCATGGCCGAAAGCCCATCGGGTCAATCAGGCGTGATGATGCTTGACGACGGATCCAGTATCCAAAGCGCTGATAACGCGAGTCGTTCAAACGATAGCGTTGAAACCGTCAATTCGAAAGGTAAGGGAGGCGAACCCCCTCGTGCTGAGCGGATGATGACCGAAAGGCCGGTTGCAGGCGCGGTCGGTGACGGCGCGCTTGATGCGGCCAATGAGCGCCTGAGCAATGAAGACGCGGATAACCAAGGCATGGGGCGCGAAAGTGCTGATGGTGAGCGTGCAGTGCCCGATTCGGATGCGTCCATCGAGCCCGCGCCAGATGCGAAGCTGTCAAAAAGTGCAGCGCGAAAACAGCAAGAGTGTCAGATGGCGAATGCGGCCATGCGGGCCGTCGGCGTGACCAAAAATGCGCCTTTACAAGACTATGTGCGTCGGGTGGGTCAGCGCTTAGTGGCGGTCGCTGAGGCGGGGGATCAAGTCTTTTCCTTTGAGGTCCTTGAAACGCCGCAAATCCAAGCAGCGACCAATGCCTGCGGCAACATTTTCATTAGTACGGGCCTGATGATGCACCTTAACTCGGAAGCGGAACTTGCTGCGGTCCTGGGTCATGAAATCATGCATGTGTTGAAATCCCACGACAAACGCCGCAAGCGTCGAGAGCTCTTAAAGGGGGTGCTTGGGTCTGCGACGGCCATGGTGTTGGGTGGGAGCAGTTATTCCCGCAACGAAATCAATCGGTCAATGAGAACCGCAACCGATCTTGCGTTTACCCAGTACGACCAGAATCAGGAATTTGAGGCTGATAATTTTGGTGCAGAGATTATGGCCAAAGCGGGCTACTCGCCAGAAAGCGTGGTGCAGGTGATGGCGATGTTCAAAGCCTTGGAGTCGGTAGAGTTTAAGCAAGCAAGAGTTGAGGGGCGTTCTAGCTCGTTGTTTCGAAGTTTTGTCACGTCCCACCCGCCTACCCCAGAACGGTATGATCGGGCCGTCAAAAAAGCGCGCGCCTTGAACGTTGACGCCAAGGATTACCGTGCAAGTGATGAGTTTCTCGAGCAGCTCGATGGCGTAAATTACGGACCCAGTCGGGCAACCGGGATACTCCGCGGTAACCGATTTTATCATGCGCGGTTGGGCATTACCCTGGCATTACCTGAGGGCTGGCGCCAAAACCAAGTGCCGCGTGGGGTCCGGTTTGAATCTGCAACCGGTCACGCGGCGTTCGAGCTCAGTACCGTTCGGCTGAAAAAAGGTTTAACGCCCGAGATACTGGTTAACGAAGTGCTGGGTTTTAAGGTTGTCGAGGGCCGTGGTCTCACCATCGATGGTATGCCGGCTTATATTGCAACGGCGGATCGCGCGCAAACCGTCTTCGGGGAGCGGCCGATTCGATTGATCGTGGTTTTTGATCGACGCCGGGGTCTAGCCTTTGTTGGTCAGGGCTCCGGGCAATTCGATCTCAAGAAATTGGCAGACGACGCCGCGTTCATCAAAATTGGCTTTAGCCTGGCGCGGATGAAAAAAGCCGACTTTGAAACGGCCAAACCTCTGCGGCTAAAAGTGGTTCGAGCAAGCCCCGGCACCACCATGGCCAGTCTAGCGGCGCAGTCTGACCTGCCCAACTATGCCGAGGACGAACTCCGAGTGATCAATGGCTTGTATCCTCAGGGCGAGCCTGATTCGGGGCAGCTCATCAAGGTCGTTGATTAGCCGAACAACTCGATCAGGCGCGCATGTGAGGCCAGTTGTTGCGCCTCGGTAATGCCTTTAATGCGGCCCCGGGCAATCAAATAGTTCACCCCCAGGTCTTCGCGATATCGCGCCAGCGTATCGGCAACAAACGCGGCAGGGCCCACGATAAACGCCGGGTCATCGGGTTGATCTTGGGACGATGCGCGGCGGGTCTCTTGCCCCAAGTGCGTACTCACTGAGGCGGCTAAAGCAGCGTCTTCGGTAATCAAAATCGTTCGCATGATGGGCACAACGGCTGGCGCCGGTTGATCCGCTGCTGCCAAGGCGGCGCGATACTGCGCAAGGTTTTGGGTCAGTTCCGTGAACGTCTCCATGGGGGAGGCCAAATAAGGACAACCAAACGCCGCGGCTTGCTTGAGGGCGAGGGGTCCAAACGCCGCGATCCAAATTCTTGGTTGCGGGTTCTGGTACGGTCTGGGTGACAGATGTAAGGTGCGGTCATCCTTTTGATAAATCGGCGCCCCAGACCACATCGATTGCATTTGGGTTAAAGATTGTTTGAACAACACGCGCTTCTGGCGGGGGTCAACGCCGAAGACCTCGAACAAATCTTCGCTGAAACCGCGCCCGAGCCCCAAGATGAGTCGGCCCTGAGCGATTTGATCGAGCATCGCAACGTCTTCCGCGACACTCACCGGATGACGAATGGGGAGTACTAGGGACGTGGTCCCCAGATCGATGGTCTTGGTCCGGACCGCGGCCGCCGCGAGTAAAATGAGCGGCGCACTCAGCGCCGCGGGGCCCGCAAAATGGTTTTCGGGCAACCAAAAGCCTTCAAAGCCCATCGCTTCGGCAATTGCAGCTTGTTCGGGAATGCGTTGAAGGGCCTCAACGCTGCTGAGATCCCAAGCGGTGACTGCCAGTTTCACAAAAAGCTCGGTTCATACTAGGAAGGTTTACTGTAACGCGCGGGTGCCATGAAAACCACCGCGTGCTGTGGCAGAATGTCGGCTCGTTGATAATGAGTGTGATGTATGAATCCCCTTACCCCTGTTTTGGTTGGCGTCAGCCAGCTCCTCGAGCGCGGCTTTGATCCTGAGGCCGTCAGAGAACCCATTGATTTAATGCTCGCCGCGGCGAAGGCGGCCGCAGTCGACACTCAGGCCCCAGACATCTTGTCCGCGATCGATAGTGTGCGGGTCGTTCGAGGTGTTTGGCGTTATAAGCAGCCGGCGGGTTATCTGGCCAAGGCGCTGGGTCTTGAAGGCGCGGAGCTCGTTGGCACCCCCTTTGGCGGCAACTCTGTCCAAGCGTTGGTGAGTCAGACCGCACTGGATATTTTGTCCGGCGACATCAAGGTGGCGCTGGTTGTTGGCGCCGAGGTGGGGAACACTCAGGCCAAGCTTGCGAAGATGGGACAAACCATGACCTACCGCGAGACGGAAGGGCCCTATGACAAGATGCTCGGTGAGGAAGTGCCGATGTCTTGCGATGCTGAGAAGGCGCGTGGTGTGGTGCAGCCGATTCAGATGTACCCGATGTTTGAAAATGCCATTCGCTATGCGCGCGGGGAATCGATCGCAGACCATCGCGATCGAATTGCCAAGTTATGGAGTGGTTTCAGCGAGGTTGCGGCGCAGAATCCCAGTGCCTGGATTCAAAAAGTGGTGTCGCCCGAAGAGATCGCAACCGCCTCCGCCAGTAATCGCATGGTGAGTTTTCCGTATCCGAAACTGATGAACTCGAACAGCGCCGTTGATATGGGTGCGGCCCTGGTGATGACCAGTGTGGAAAAAGCGCGGGCGCTGGGCATTCCAGAAAGTCAGTGGGTTTACCCCTGGTCTGGCGCCAATGCGCACGACACCTATGCGGTCTCGAATCGGGCCAATTTGCACTCATCGCCCGCCATTCGGCATGCGGGTAAAAAAGCCCTGGCGCTCGCGGGTGTGACGGTTGAGCAGCTTGACCGCGTTGATGTTTACAGCTGCTTTCCCTCAGCCGTACAGGTGGCGGTTGCCGAGTTGGGACTCGATGCAACCAAACCGCTGACCATTACGGGTGGCCTGACTTTTGGCGGCGGGCCCTTAAACAATTATGTGATGCACAGCATTGCCAGGATGGTGGAACTCAGTCGGTTGCACCCCACCGAAATCGGCTTGATTACCGCCAATGGGGGTTACCTCACAAAACACGCCTTTGGCGTTTACAGCGCGACGCCGCCAGCCCAAGACTTCCAGTTTGAAGACGTGCAAGACGCGGTTGATGCCGAGCCAACCCGCTCCGTCTTGGCGGTTTATGACGGGCCGGCGACGGTTGAGTCTTACACGGTGATGTATGGCGCAGACGGGCCGAAGGCGGGGCACCTCGTGTGTTTAACGCCAGCAGACGAACGCGTTTGGGCCAACATTGAAGACCCGGCCGAATTGACAGCCATGACCGAATCCGAGACCTGCGGCCGGGCAGTGATGGTGGATGCGACGGGTGCTGCGCGGTTTGTCTGAAATGAACCCCTACCTTGCCCGCATGGGATACGGTCCTGATGACCGAGTTTTGATCCTGCATATCGATGATATGGGGTTTTGTCACGCGGCCAACGAAGCAAGCCTTGCATGCCTGACCAAAGGTTCAGCGACTTGCGCGTCAATTTTAGTGAATGGCCCTTGGTTTCAAGAAGCGGTTCAGATGGCAAAGGCGAATCCAACGCTTGATCTGGGCGTTCATTTAACCCTCACGGCTGAGTACTCAAGTTATCGGTGGTCCGCGCTCAGTAGCCGCGACCCAAAGACCGGATTGCTTGATGCTGATGGGTACCTGTGGGCGACTCGAGAAGATGCCGTGCGACACGTAACCGTTGCGGGCGCAGAAGGCGAAATGCGGGCGCAAATTGATGGCGCGCTCGCCGCTGGAATCGATGTGACCCATATTGATACCCATATGGGATCAGTGGTCCATCCGAAGTTTTTAGGCCGTTATCTGCAACTTGCACGAGAATACGGGGTGCCCGCATTTTTACCGAGGATTACCCGGGATCGGCTGCAAACCTTGGGCGAAGGCGACATGGCGGATGAGTATTTGCAGATTTTGGCGATGGTTGAGCAAGATCAGGTCCCGACCTTAGACGAAATTCTGGTCGAAACCATGGTGCCGCTGACCCAGAAGAATGACTTTTATCGAGAACTGATTGAAAAAGTGCAGCCTGGGTTAACCCATTTATTGTTTCATCCAGCGAAAATAGGCGATGAATTGTTGGCGATTGATAAGCAACTTCGCGCCATGCCGACTATGAGGCCTTCTCGGACCGGTCTTTGCGCGAGTTTGCCGAAAGCCTGGGAATTCATGTGATCGGTTACCGGGAATTGAAAGCCCATTTGACCACTTGATGATGTCCCAAAGCGGCGTTCACCGATGAGCAAGGTTGATGGCACTGCGGCGCCATTCGAACAACGGTTGAATTGGTCAGCGCGAGCGCTTGATCGTGCTGAAATTCTGCAAAGGCTGAGCAAAGGCCGCTCCGACATAGAACTCGTGAATCCGCATTTCGAGCCACCCGTGCCGAACAGCAAAAAAGGCAGTGCCGGTCGGTCATCGGTTGCGATTGTCATCGTAGATCAGGCTGAACCGGCTATTTTGGTGACCAAACGCAGTGCTAGGATTCGTTTTGGCGGGCAATTCTGCTTCCCGGGTGGACGAGAAGCCCCCGAAGATGACTCTTTGAGGCACACGGCGCTGCGGGAAACCTTTGAGGAAATTAATGTGTCGCCTGAGACGTTAACGTTTCTGGGCTGCCTTGGGACCTACTTCAGCCAGGCGGGCTATCTGATCGAACCCAATGTGTTTTTAGCCAGCGCTGATCTTTCTTATCGAGCGGATCCGCAGGAAGTGGCAGAGATTGTTGCGGTGCCGCTGTCTGCGCTGCGAAACAAAGCCAATTATCATCTATTGGGGCGCGGATCGGGGCGAGCAAATTTTCAGTTCAGGTGGTCAGGCCTTCAGATTGGCGGCCCCACCGTGTCTTTGATCATTCATTTGATGCACAGCCTTAGCGGTGTGTCGAATCCTCATGATCGCAATTCGTGGCGCGACAGATCTTAAAGTTGCGCAAGTGCGCAGCGGCTAAAATGAGCCCCGCAACCACGGTGAGCACGCGCTCGGTGGGCGGTGATAAGTAGGTGTGACCAAGCAGGCCCGCGAACAATAAAAGACTCAGCCCGGTGCCCCCAAGTAACACAATGATGAGGTCTTTATGCTGACGACAACCAATCCCAAGGGCAATCAAGCTCACGGGAAGAATGAACCAAAGCAAAACCAGATGGAAGGTCTGCTCATCCATTAGTCCGGTTTGGGTGATCGGCGCGATGGTTAGCAATACTGGCAGGGCCAGACAATGCAATAGGCAGGTCGCCGAAAGGAAGACGCCAATTCGGTCAAGGTAGGGCATTGCGGTGCTGAAGGATCGTTGTTTCATAAGCGCGCTGTTATACCATAAAAAGCCAAAACCACAACCTTTGCACTGAAAATTTTTGGTATTGAAACCGTAGTCTTTGATCTGGAATACCGTTATTCTGCTGGGCTAGATTTGGACGTATTTTCCCCCAGAGCTTGGGTTAAAAATCACCATTAAAGTGTTTTCTAGGAGATCAATCATGGCTAAGGAGCCACTGTTTTCTAAACTCTTTCGAGAATCCCCATTCTCTTTGTTAAAAAAGCACATGGAAGTGGTCAATCAGACCGTCGTGACGCTTTCGGATTTTTTTGCAGCGGCGTTGGTGGGCGACTGGCAGGCAGCCGAGACGCACCGCAACCACATTGGTGATCTTGAACATGAGGCGGACGATTACAAACGCCAACTTCGTATGAGCTTGCCCAGGGGTATTTTTCTACCGGTTCACCGCACGGACTTGCTTGAATTGGTTCATCTTCAGGACCAGATCCCCAATAAGGCCAAAGATTTTTCGGGTGTGGTCATTGGTCGACAAACGCAGTTTCCCGACGCCCTTGGGGCGCCGATTGCAGAATTAATTGCCAAAGGACAGGCCAGCACGCAACGCATTCTAGATGTGATCGTTGAGTTAGAAGACCTGTTTCGATCCGGATTCAGTGATAAAGAGCAGGTCATGATCGAGCGGTTGGTGCTGGAAGTCAGTGATATTGAGGATTCTGCAGACAGCGACCGGGTTAAAATCCATGATTTGATGCGGGGTCATGAATCACGCGAAAATCCGCTGGATATGATCTTTCTGTATCAACAGGTCGCAGATCTTGCTGCGGTTTCTGACATCGGCCAAGAAATCGGGCACCGGGTGCTGTGCATGATTTCTAGGTAGCAACTTACTCCGACGCGGTTGATGCGAGGCATTCGATCAACCGATGCGATAAAACCCGATATACGAGGAAGCTGAGAATGGGAATTATTGAGGATTATGGGTCGGTCCTGCTGATCATCGCGGTGGTTTGTGGATTTTTAATGGCCTGGGGCGTTGGCGCGAACGACGTGGCCAATGCCATGGGCACCTCGGTGGGCTCCAAGGCCATCACCATCAAACAGGCGATTGTGATTGCCGCCGTGTTTGAGTTTGCCGGGGCGTACCTTGCCGGTGGTGAAGTCACCAGCACGATTCGAAAAGGCATCATTGATCCGAGTATTTTGGCGGAGACCCCGCACTTGTTAGTTTACGGCATGATCGCCTCGCTGTTTGCGGCGGCCATTTGGTTGCTGGTTGCAACGATCAATGGCTGGCCTGTTTCAACGACCCATACCATTGTGGGCGCCATCGTTGGGTTTGCCGCGGTTGGCATATCGGTTGAATCGGTGAATTGGGGCAAGGTCGGTAGCATTGTTGCCAGTTGGGTGGTGTCGCCGGTTTTAGCGGGCACCGTGTCGTTTGTGATTTATATGAGCGTCCGCCGGTTTATTTTGGGATCCAAGACGCCGGTTCAGGCGGCGCGCCGTGGGGTCCCATTTTATATCTTTTTGGTTGCATTCATTATCGGTATGGTGTCGATGGTGAAAGGGCTGAAACATGTCGGTCTGAGTTTGAGCTTTGAGCAGTCCATTACCTACTCCTTGATATTTGCCAGTGGGTTGACCCTATTCAGTTGGCTCTTGGTCCGGCGAATCAAGCCATCATCGAATTCTGCCCATGATGAAATCATGACCATTGAGCGCATTTTCGGCGTGCTCGGTATTTTTACCGCCTGCGCGATGGCCTTTGCCCATGGGTCAAATGATGTAGCCAATGCCATTGGCCCATTAGCGGCCGTGAATTCAGTGTTGAGCAGTGGTGGTATGGTGGCCTCAGAAGCCATGATGCCGAAATGGCTGTTGCTGTTGGGCGGGGTGGGGATTGTGATCGGCCTTGCGACCTACGGCTATCGCGTTATTCGAACGATCGGCAGCAACATCACTGAATTAACGCCCAGCAGTGGTTTTGCGGCAGTGCTCGCGGCGGCCGCAACCGTTGTGATTGCCTCGGGCGCAAGCCTGCCCATCTCGACCACTCACACGTTGGTGGGCGGCGTTTTGGGGGTTGGGCTAGCCCATGGGGTTGCGGCTTTGAACCTCCGAGTCATCGGAACGATCTTTACCTCTTGGGTCGTGACGCTGCCCGCGGGGGCGGCCCTCTCGATCATCTTCTTTTATGTTCTCAAGGGCATTTTTGGGGGTTAATGCCCCCGACTGAGCCCCCCCCCCCCGACTGACCGATGTCACGTAGTGCGGTCCTTGGCTTATGGTGGCGTTCTATGATGACGCGTCCTGTAAGTCGACCGGGATGCCCGTCATAAACGATTGATTGCTAAAAGGCTCGAAGCTATCGGGCCCAGATGGCAGCAAAACATTGGTATTGGTGCCTTCATATTTTGCGGCTGTTTTCATCCGGCGACCCTTGTTTCCCCAGCCATGGGTCATGGCAACGACCCCAGGTCGAAGGGTTTCATCAAAGGCAATGCGGGTGGTCAGAGCGCCGAATTCGTTGAAAAGCTTAACCATGCCACCATCTTGCAGCTGCCTTGATTGCGCGTCGCTCGGGTGAATGTACAGCGGATTATCCAAATGTTTGGGGCGTTTTAATTGATCCACATTATGAAACCAACTGTTGAGCATGTAGTTGGTTCGACGGCTGATGAGCTTGAGTTGGCTCGTGGGTTCAGCGCTTAAGCTTTTGAAAATCGCCTCGCATCGCAGTCGAGCATCCTTCATGGTGTCTGGGCAGCAATCCACCAGCCCGGTATCAGTTTGAATCACCGACTCAAATAAGGATTCGGGGGCTGCCGTTTCAAGGACCTTCACCGGGATTCGTGCCGCCGATAGTTCGCTGATACTGGTGCTGGAGGCGCCCAACATATGATCCAAGCGCGCAAAGGGATCCGGCAGTGCGGTGTCGCTTGTGGCGTCATTTAGGTAGGCTTGCTCCAGGCGTGCCATGATTTCCCATTCGGGCTTACGTTCAAAGCCGGGTTCAACGAGGGCCTCGGTGAATTGTACAAACGGTTTGTGCTGCAGGCCCAGTCCAGCCAGATTAATGTCAGCACGCTCAAACATATCGGTTGCCGGTAGCGTGATGTCCGCAAACTCGCTGGTCGCACTGGGGTAGATATCAATCACCACCAGGAACTCGAGCTGCTCAAGGGCGGCCTGCATACGCTCGCTATTGCCAATGGATAACAAAGGGTTACCGGAAATTACGATCAACCCTCGGATCGGATCGGGGTCATCCAGTATCATGTCGGCCATCAGATTACCGGGCAAGGAGCCTCGCACGGTTCGTAGCTTGCCAAAACTTGAGTCCTGGTAACGCGGGGGTTGCCCTCGGGTCGCACCGGCCTTGGCCGCCGGGTAAAACCCATTGGCATAGCGATTACCGCCAGTCCTGCCAAGATTGCCGGTGACAAGGCTCAACATATACAAAAGCCAATAGGCAACCGCACCCTGCCGCCCCATATTGACGCCGGTTGACATATAAACTGAGGCTTTCTCAGCGGCTGCAAAATCCGCCGCTAAAGATCGAATTTCATCGGCCGCCAAGCCGACAACCTCGGCGACGCGTTCGGCCGGGTACTGGGCGACAAAGGCTTCGAGGGCCGCGACGTTCTCCCCATGGGCGCGGATCACCGCCTGGTCGATCAGAGCTTCTCGGAAACAATGCTCGAGCATTGCGCTGAGCAAATAGACATCTGAGTCGGGTTTAACCTGAAGCAATTCGCCCAGGCCCGTGACGGATTCGTTTTGTCTGGGGTCAACAAAGATGAGTCGCGCACCGCGTTTTTTTGCGGCGCGCAGTTCGGCAATGGGGTCCGCAATGGACACAAAACTCATGTGTGAGACCCGAGGATTCGCGCCCAATATGAGCAATAAATCGGTCTCTGGAATGTCCGGAACCGGATGGATCGTACTGGAGCCAAAGACCGCTTCAGAGGCGGCAAACTTGTTCGCACAATCCTGGGTGCCGGAACTGAAATTTCGGCGACTGCCGATCGCGCCGACAAATGAGCTGATTGCAGGCCCTGCCGTTGAGTTAAAGGCCAGCGGGTTGCCCGAGTAGATCCCAATGGCGTTTTTGCCGTGGCGTGCCTGCAGTGCACGAAGGCGTTCGCCCACGGTCGCGTCGGCGGTCGCCCAGGAAACGCGCTCGAAGGTCTTGCCGTTTTTTTGCAAGGGCCAGCGCAGGCGGTCGGGGTCGTTATGGATGTCCAGAACCGCCAACCCTTTGTGACAGGCAAAACCTTTGGTTACGGGGTGGTCTTTGTCGGGCATGATTGATTTGATTTCGCCTTGTTCAAGGGTCGCGATGAGCCCGCAACTGGGCTCGCAAACTCGGCAGAAGGTTCGTTTGATAACGGGTTGATCCATAATGGCACTTCTTTATTGGCTTGGATTCCAACAGTAAAGCCTTTAGCATCGTGCAATTCAAGGCTTAAGGAATCTCGGATGTTTGAAGATCAAGTGGTGGTGGTAACGGGTGGTGCGGGTGCGTTGGGTCAGGCCGTTGTTCGGTATTTCTTAACCCGAGGTGCTGTGGTGGTCTCGGTCGATTACAGTCAAGCGCTGCTGGATACCGCGTTCCCGAATCCTGTGGATCAATGTCATCTGGCCGTCTGTGATTTGACGAGCCGAAGCGATTGCGCCAGCTTTTCTGAGCGATTGCTTCAAACCCATGGTGCGGTTGATGTTTTGTGTAACATCGCGGGCGGCTTTCAAATGGGTGAGACCGTGTTTGAGACCCTCGATGAAACTTGGGATTTTCTGTTTAATCTCAATACGAAATCGGTTATTTACATGACGCAAAAGATTGTGCCGGCAATGGTCGCCGCGGGTCATGGCAAAGTGATTAACGTGGGCGCAGTCGCGGCAACCCAAGGGCAAGCGCACATGGGGGCTTACCTGGCCTCTAAGTCGGCCACCATTCGGCTGACCGAAAGTCTCGCTGAGGAAGTGAAACAGGCGGGTGTGAATGTTAATTGTGTGATGCCAGGCGTGATTGATACCCCCAGAAATCGATCCGATATGCCAAGCGCTGATTTTGACCAATGGGTTGCGCCCGAACAACTGGCCGCCGTGATCGGCTTTTTAGCGAGCGCAGATGCGGTTGCGTTGCACGGTGCCGCAATCCCCGTTCGAGGGCTGGGCGGATGAGTGAGCCGATTAAACCTTGGGCCCGAGTCGCGAGCAAAGTGCTGAACGACCTTCGCATTATGAAGGTTCAGGAGGTCACCGCGATTTCGCCCAAAACGGGCAATGCCCACGGTTTTTTCGTGTTGGATACGGTGGATTGGGTCAATGTCTTGCCGATTACGCCTGACCAAGAGGTGGTTTTTGTCCGCCAGTATCGTCATGGTAGTGACGCCTTATCGCTTGAGATTCCGGGCGGCATGGTCGACCCCGGTGAAGCGCCGGTGGTCTCAGCAGCGCGAGAGTGCTTAGAAGAATCTGGGTTTAGGGCCAGTCACTTAACCTCTTTGGGTATTCTCAATCCAAACCCGGCGGTGTTTAACAATCGATTGCACACGTTTGTTGCCGAGAATGTGGTGGTTGACGGTGATATCCAAAATACTGCGACTGAGCAAACCGAGGTGGTGTTGGTGCCGGTTGTCGAGCTCACTAACTATCTTTTGGATGGTCGAATAGATCATGCGCTCGTGGCCGCAACGCTTTGGCGCTACCTCTACCTGACGCGCGTGAGCTAAGTTAAAAGCCGAGTCGCAATCGGAAAAGCCTGATCGATTAAACGCTGCCGTTCTTTGAAGTAGCCTGCGGCGGCCGGATCCGGTTGTCTTGAAGCTTCCCAGGCCGCAAAGTTTTTGTACCAGGTAATGAGCAGCGCAGTTTCTTGGTGCGCCTTCGTTGATTGTCTGAACAGGGCTTTGACCTCGGTGTCAAAGTCGCCCTCGAAGGTTTCCCAAGCTTTTTCCGACAGGGCAATGAGTGGCGCAAGGTGACTGCCAGGCAGGGTCCAGAAACGGAAGACATAAATCCCAGGTTGGTCAAAAGTCTGGGTTTGGGTCGGTCGAACCGTGGCTGTGAAGCTGTGGGCCTTAGTGACTTTGAAGGTTGAATCGATGGACACAGGACCCAAGGTTTGCTGTTTTATGATGAGCATGCACTCATCGCTGGCTAGTCCGAAGAGGCCGGTGAACACGCCGATCAGGGTTGGGTCAGTATCGGTTGTGTCAACAAAGCGTTTTTTTAAGGCTTGCAGGTCTGCCAGAAAGCTTTGAGCGCCGAGATGCTTGAGTTGGCAGACTTGGTAAAGGCTCATGGCAAGCGGGATCCTAGTGGCCTAATGCGGAGAGCCAGGTTACTGACTCGCCACTTCAAACGTTAATTGCTCTAAGTCATTCGCAATAATCATAGTTTGAATATCTTTAATATAAGCCTCGCCGCGACTGGAGTAGGCGTGTAAACCCTCCGCAAGCAATACGCCTCGCAAGGGCGCGCCGAGGTCGCGCGTAGTCTGTCTGAGGTCTCGAAGTGGCTGGTAGGCGCGATTTGTGTTGAGGTTATGCAAATAGGCGATGACACTATCTTGCACGTGCTTGAAGTGTTTTACCTCGTGAGATTGGCCTTGATCGCGCTGGCGCGGCTTGAGACCGCAACCCGCTTGATAACACCACATACCAAAATAATTGTTGGCCTGCCGCGCAAACCGCGAGGTACCCCAGCCGCTCTCGTTGGCGGCTTGGGCAAGTACCAATGACATGGGGAGAACATCAACGCGCTCAAGCACTTGGCGAATGACCTGATTGGTTGGGGCTTTTTGTTGCGCCGTCGGTAACCGATACCGCTTGGCAAGGTTTAAAAGAACCGCCCGTTGGGGTTGGGTGAGCGCTTGTCCGGCACCGTTCATGGCCTCGAATTGCAGCACAATGGATCGTTCGGCTTTAATGCCAGCATTGGCCTCTAAGACGTAGGGCATTAGATAATCGAAAAAAGCAGATTTCTTGGTTTGCACGTCCTGGATCTCCGAAAAGTTCGGGCGCTCGATTTCACTGCCAAAATTTGAGGCCTGCATCGGGCCTGCATAGGAGGTCGCGGGCAGTAGGACGAACCAGATGAGCAGAATTATTTGCATGGTTTGAGGCCAAATTCTTAGTGGATGACCGATCTTATTCATTATTTCTTCATTATCAAGTCATTTTTTTTCATTATTTGGTTGATTTTTGAATAATCCTGATCCGAATTCAGTCGGATAGCATTTACAAATTCGGGTCGAGTGGGTTGAATAAGGTGAAAACGAACAAGGCGGTCAGGATGGCGGCGCGACAAAAAGTTCTGGTTTTGTATCTGGCAACCTCGGCGCTGGATACGCCTGTGATCGGTTGGGCTCGCTACGATGGTACTGGCGAGAGCAGGCCCATGACGGGTGATGCCGATGTGCCGCCCTATAAGACGGGGGTGGATGCCCTACGGGATGGGTGGCGGTTGATTCAGGCCAGTCCACTGGTCAGTCACGTGTCGGGTGAGGAATTTCGGACCGATTATTTGAAGTACGAATTTTTTTTCGAGCAGTGGCAATCTTTTGAGCCAAGTCCGTGAAGGCCTTTCATCAAGGTTTTCAAAACCGGGTTTCGGGCGGTGCACCGGCATCCGCCATCATCCAAAAAAATGATCCAGCGCGGGAGGTATAACATGACGGGACAATTAGGTTGGCCTGGGGCGCGTTGGTTCGATGCGGCTTGCAAGCAAGGGCAGAAATGAACCGGGGCTTGGGTTTGACGACGCTGCAAATGGCCGCGTTCGTGGCCAGGGGCTTCTTGGTTTTCGAGGGGGTTGTGCCCGAGGCGCTGAATGCGCGGTTTCTTGGGCAACTTCGTGCGCCTGGCGGGGATTCAGAGGATAACCTGGGCGAGGCTTATAACCGGTTATTGCACAATCCCAGCATTCCCAAAATCTCGCCCGGAACACGCTTACCAGATTGTTTTCAACCCGATGACTGCCTGCATGAAATTTTAGACTTAGCCGTCGTGAAGGGCGCAATCAAGAGCTTGGTGGGGTCTGCGCCGGTCTTTGACCATCACTTTTTACATCTCACGTTAGGCGCAAGTCGGGAGGCCCTGCGAACCGCCAAGGCCGCCTCGCAGCACAATCATCAAGACTCAACCATTGACCCAAGACAAGCTTTTGACATTCAAATGTTTTATTTCCCCCAGGCGGTCACCGTAGAAATGGGCGGTACGCGCTATATCCCCGGCTCGCATCTTAGGCGCGTCAGCGAGGCCGCCATCGCGCGCTATCAAAACCTGTTGGGTCAACAACAAGTGGTCTGTCCCGCTGGCAGTATTTATGTGTTCCACATGGGGCTTTGGCATGGCGCCGGCCTCAACCAATCTTCTGAAGATCGCTATCTCTACAAAATTCGGCTTGGGCCCAATGAACCCCAGGTCAGACTGTGGAACGATGTAGACCTCGTGACCCAGCCTAACGCACCGAGACCGATTTTCTGGACGGATCCGAGTCAGCAAGATGATCCGATCGCGAGTCAACTGATGGCGCTGGAGCCCTGGTTCGAAGCCGACACCGGGCGGTTGGAGTTGATCAATCGCTTGAAACTCTGGCGCTATTTAACCGGAGACGCCAAGGCGGATATCGATTATTGGTTAACCCGAGTTGAAAATGAGTGGGGTTAGGTCGCCTTAACGTTCCACCTGCCTGAGTCGTACCCACCCGGTTTCGATATGATCAACGGCATCGCCGTAACCTTCGTCCCCTGGGAGTAACAGCGCTTTGGTCTCGGGATCAACCAGGACCTGATGGTAGTCAACCGTTTGGTGAATCGCAGACATAACTGCGGCTGTGGATTCAAAGGCCTGAAGGTTCTGAATCATTCTGAGTGTTGGTGTCATGATGGCCATATCGCCGGCTTCAAATCGCCGTAGAATTTCTGACGGGCTCAGCCATTCTGAGTCAACTAGTTCACCTTCGTCGTGGGACGAGTCTTGGTTTAGAGGATGTTTAGCAAGAAAAAATCGCGCATCAAACCGCTTGGGCGAACCCAATGGGGTAATCCAACGGGCGACGGGTTTGATCAAGCCAGCAGCGGGAATCAGATGATGGTCTGTCAGCAGTTGCTTAAAGCCAATGGCGCCTGCGTTTAGCTGAGCTCTTAACTCGGCCTGACGCTCGAGCAATAGCACCGGCGGTGTTGGCCGGTCTGGGTCAGCATGGGTCAGTAAAATGCCCGCCTCTTCAAAGCATTCCCGAATCGCTGCGACATAATACGACCGATGATGCTCGGCGGCCGTGACGGTGATTGGCCCCGGGTAATCCAGCTCGACGGGTCCCGTGACCGCAATCTCTACGTCCTCAGGGTCCACCGCACCACCGGGGAAAACCCACATCCCACCGGCAAATAAAGTATTGGCATGGCGGCGCATCATCAGAATCTTTAATTCGGGCCGATCTGCAATGAGCAGGACGGTGGCGGCCGCACGGATGGGCACTGTTGCCGGGTCAAATTCAGTCATGGGCTATTTTATCCTTTATGCCGTCCGGTTCGGGCATCGCTGTGGTTACGTGTTCTGGCGCACGATGGTCGGCGCCAAAATTAAAAGTAGGCCTCATTATTTGGGTTTGCGCTTTGCAGCGGACTGCTTTGATGGCGGTTTTCTTTGCTTTGGGAAATAGGGCGCAAGATAACGACCGGTGTCGCTTTCGCTGCATTGCGCGACGTCACTGGGTGTGCCTTCGGTGATCAAACAACCGCCGGTCGGACCGCCGGCGGGTCCAAGGTCAATAATCCAATCAGACGTCCGGATGACATCGAGATTGTGCTCAATGACCACGACAGAGTTTCCGGCATCGATCAGGCGGTTCAGCACGCCCAATAACTTTCTAACATCGTCAAAGTGCAACCCCGTGGTGGGCTCATCTAATAAATAAAAGGTATTGCCGGTCGCGAGCTTTGACAGTTCTCTTGCGAGTTTGATGCGTTGCGCCTCCCCGCCGGATAGGGTCGAGGAGGGTTGGCCGAGGGCAAGGTAATCAAGACCCACGTCGACTAAGAGTTGAAGCTGGTTGACGATTTTAGGATGTTCTGAGAAGTGGATGACGGCTTCGGCGACCGTCATGCTGAGCACATCGGCAATGGATTTACCTTTGTATTGCACCTCGAGGGTTGCGGCGTTAAAGCGGCTGCCCTCGCAAGCTTCACACTTGACGTACACGTCCGATAAGAAGTGCATCTCAATTTTGCGCACGCCGTCGCCCTGGCAGGATTCGCACCGCCCGCCTTTGACATTAAATGAGAACCGACCTGGGGTATAACCGCGTACCTTCGACTCTGGCAGTAACGCAAAAAACTTTCGAATCTCGTCAAATACCTTGATATAAGTGACCGGATTGCTGCGCGGTGTGCGGCCAATGGGTTTTTGATCGATGGCGACTACTTTATCCAGCTGGTCTAAGCCCAACACAGCTTTATGCTTGCCAATTTTTTGTTGGCCCCCGTTAAAGTGGCGAGCCATCGCCGGATATAAAATGTCATTCACCAAGGTTGATTTGCCAGCCCCTGAGACCCCGGTGACAGCAACCATCATCCCAAGTGGAAATGAAATGCTGAGGTCTTTCAGGTTGTTTTCTTTGGCGCCAGTCACTTGAACCTGACCGCGCGGTGTTCGGGGTTCGCCGCGCTGCGGAATGGCGCGTCGGCCCGAGAGATAGTCCCCGGTTAAAGACGCACGATTTTTCAGTAAGGCCTTCGGTGTTCCGGCGTGGATGACACTGCCACCCTGGGTGCCGGCACCTGGGCCGAAATCAATGACATGGTCAGCGGCGCGGATGGTGTCCTCGTCATGTTCAACCACAATCACGGTATTGCCGATATCGCGCATTTTGATGAGGGTATTTAAGAGTCGTTCATTGTCGCGCTGATGAAGCCCAATACTGGGTTCATCAAGAATATAGATGACCCCAGAAAGCTCTGATCCAACTTGACTTGCCAATCGAATTCTTTGTGATTCGCCGCCAGAGAGTGATGGTCCCAGGCGATTCAAAGAAAGGTAAGACAATCCGACAGCATTCAAAAACCCAAGGCGGCCACGGATTTCTTTGAGCAGTTCCACAGCGATTTCGGCATCCGAGCCTTGTAGCGCGATGTGATCGAAGAAGTGCAGCGATTCATCGATCGTCATGGCGGAGATGTCGATTAGCGTTCGACCTGCAACGTGTACCGCAGCGGATTCTTTCCGAAGGCGCTCGCCCTCGCAGACGTCGCAGGGGGTATTTGCCAGAAATTGGGCATACCAGCGCTTCATCCCTTCCGACTTGGTGTTTCGAAACCGTCGCATCAGTCGATTGAGCAGGCCTTCATAGCGGGAGTTTGTTGTGCCATGGGAACCCCAGTTGATTTGATAGCGTTTCTCGCCAGTGCCATACAGGATGGTTTTGCGTTGCGCCGGCGTGAGCTTGGTCCAAGTTTTTTGAGTGGGTATTTTTAGATGTTCGAACATTTGCTTATGAAAAACAGCGGTCATTGACCGACTGTCTTGATCGATTCGGCCGACCGGCTTGAGGACACCTTCACTTAATGACAGTGTCTCATCCGGGATAACCAAGTCTGGGTCAAATGCAACTTGGGTACCCAGCCCATTGCAGGCCAGGCACATCCCTTGGGGGCTATTGAACGAAAAAGATTGGGGCGACAGCGCTGGGAACGAAATACCGCAAGGCGCGCAGGCTAAGTGCTCCGAAAAAATTCGATCTTCGTCATTAATTTGAACCAGCATGGATCCCTTGCCCATGCGCAAAGTTTGCTCAACACTGTCGGTGAGGCGCTCTTTGAGGTCGTCGCGAATCACCAAGCGGTCCGTGATGAGTTCCACCGTGTGCTTTTTGCGTTTATCTAAGACGGTTAGGTCTTCGACCCGTTTGATTTCACCATCCACACGAAGCCTCACAAAACCTTGGGCTCGAGCGGTGTCGATGAGTTCTCGGTGCTCACCCTTACGATTAACCAATAACGAATGCATGAGGTTAACCCGAGTCCCTTTTGGGCATTTCAGGAGCTCCAACACGATTTTTTCGGCGGTTTGCCCGGCCACTGGCTGATGGCACTGATGGCAGTATTGCTGTCCGACGCGGGCAAACAAGACGCGCAGGTAGTCCGAGATTTCGGTAATGGTGCCGACGGTTGAACGCGGGTTGCGACTGGTGGTTTTTTGCTCAATTGAAATGGTTGGGGACAGTCCTCGAATGGTGTCGTACTTGGGTTTCTCCATTTGGCCCAAAAATTGTCGGGCATAGGCTGAGAGGGACTCCACATAGCGTCGTTGGCCTTCAGCATAAAGGGTATCGAAGGCTAGGGATGATTTGCCTGATCCAGAGACGCCGGTGAGTACGACCAGTTTTCGCTTTGGAATTTTGACTTCGATATTCTTTAGATTGTGTTCTCTGGCGCCCTTGATCAGGATGTGGTCCAGTTCTTCTGCCGCTGATTTCATAGGTCGTTCCTAACGCTTGGTGCTTTAAGCTTTATTACGGAAAGCTCAGAATTTGTGGCCATTTTGCCCAGATTGTTTGTCTAGGTTGTTACTGCGATTACGCGCCAATTAAGGCCCGCTTTCTCGCGCGGCGAAAGCTAACATGCTTTGACCGACAGCGACTGGGCGCCGTTTAGGCAATGCGATCGGCTTTGGTTTAACCGGTTCGAGGGACAATCGGCGTCGTTTACCTCCATTCTCGTCCAAAGCGGCGGTTTCGAGCTTCACCCAATTTTTTCTGATCAAGCGGCTAAGTCTATCGTCTCGGGGCTTCCTCGTCACGATATGTCATTGTGCTGGCTCATTGCTCATTGCTCAGACCTAAGCCCCCCCCTAAGCCCTAAGCCCCTAAGCCCTAAGCCCCTAGCCCCTAGCCCATAGCGCTAAGGAGAAGAAGGCGAAGGAGAGAAGGTGAACAGGTCGTTGTCAAACGCGATTATGGGTTTAACCTGGGTCAAATAACGGTTAATCACTGCGATGGTTGGGCCGCGCTTGGCTGACAGGACCGGCGGGAGCGGGTTTTGGGTCTTGAAGTTCGCAGCGCCTGAGTCAAATCGTTCTTTATTCGTGGTTTAATATTGCTTGGCGCGGTCGTTTAAGTCGACTCAGCGCGGCAATTCACAAAAGGGCTTCGCATATGGTTTCAGAACTCGAATCAGCCACGGCTTGTTTGATCATTATTGGCAATGAGATTCTCTCGGGCCGAACTCAGGATACCAATCTCGCGCATTTGAGTGGGGTCTTAAATGAGCTCGGTATTCGGATGATGGAAGCCAGGGTTATTCCGGATGTGGATGAAACCATTGTCGACACGGTAAATCACTGCAAGCAACGCTTTGATTATGTCTTCACAACCGGGGGCATTGGGCCAACCCATGATGACATTACGGTTGATAGTATCGCCAAGGCCTTTGGGGTGGCCGTTGAAGAGCATCCGGCGGTTGCGGCATTAATTCGCAAACGCGAGGCAGCCCCAGAGGTCATGGCCGCCCGGCTGCGAATGGCGCGAATCCCGGTGGGCGCGACCTTGATCGATAATCCGACTGGCGGGCCACCAGGATTTCAGCTGGGGAATGTTTTTGTGATGGCCGGTGTGCCGATGGTGATGCAAGCCATGGCCAGTACCTTCGATCAAAACCGATTACCGGGTGGCAAACCCGTTCGGTCTAGGACGGTGGGTGCTTTTCTGGGAGAAAGTCAGGTCGCCGGCCAACTCGGGGTGATTCAAGACCAGTATCCCGATATTGATCTTGGCTCTTACCCGTTTTATCGCCCAAATGGCTATGGCACTAATTTGGTGATGCGCGGCACGGATGAAGCCGCTTTGGATGAAATGGTCGAACGCATCACCCAAATGATTGTTGATCATGGTGCTGACGCGTTTCCTGGCGGTGCCCCAGTTGCCTTGACGCCTGAGGACTGATGCCGGCTTGATCAGGGAGCTTGAAGACAACCCTTAGTCAACAGCACGCAATCCCCAAGTCGGGATCAGCCTGGGAACCCGTTGTCGGGAGATCCCAAGGCTTAAGAGTGCTGCAGGTGCCAGATTGACAGCCTGTCTGTTGGGCCCCCTTGCTGTGTGAATACCTCGAATTTTGATAACGCAACCCGGATCAACCGCGTTAGCTGGAATGCCGCCAGCTGAGTTCCAATACCGTTGAGGCAGATGCAACGACAAACCGAAACCGAAACCGAATCCGGTATAAAAGGGATACAGCGATTGCCTCGGTAGCTGATCCCCCCGATACACGCGCAGGAACCCGGTGGCATTGGGAAGGTGGTTGATCGACCCGGTGTCGGGTTCGTAGGGCGGCAGAGGGGAACCCTTTGAACGGCGCATGGACCCGGGTCTGCGCGCCGGGGCCAAAGCGCGCAGACGGGTTCGGGTCAAGCTCAAAACGATTTGCGCAAAGCAGAACGCCCGTCTATAACAGATCAGTGGGTCAGCTTAATGAGCCCAAACAGGAGACAGTGCGATGGAACTGACGATGATTACCGAAGGGCTGCAATTTCCGGAAGGTCCCGTTGCGCTCAGTGATGGGTCCGTGCTGGTCGTTGAGATTCAACGGGGCACCCTCACCCGAGTTGCCGAAGATGGGGTGCAATCCATCGTGGCTGAACTCGGGGGTGGCCCAAATGGTGCCGCCCTTGGGCCAGATGGCCATTGTTATATTTGCAATAACGGCGGTTTTGAATGGCATCAGGCTCGCGATGGGCGGGTCTTTCCAGGAGAGCAGCCGGCAGACTACACCGGCGGCCGGATCGAGCGGGTTGATCTGCAGACCGGTGCGGTTGAAACCCTTTATGAGGCCTGCAACGGCGAACGCTTAAAAGGGCCGAATGATTTGGTCTTCGACCGAACGGGTGGGTTTTGGTTCACCGATCATGGCAAGACCGCGCCGCGAACCCGAGACCGCACCGGTGTGTTTTATGCCGCAGCGGATGGCAGTCGAATTCAGGAAGTGATCTTCCCGATGGAGGCGCCCAATGGGATTGGTTTGTCGCCGGATGAAAAGACGTTGTACGTGGCGGAAACGCCGACCGGGCGTCTTTGGGCCTACGCCCTTCAGTCTCCCGGTGAGGTGGATGTCAGCATCCCACGCAGGATGCTCGCGCAAAGACCGGACTTTCACATGTTCGACTCGCTTGCAGTGGATGCCTTGGGTCATGTTTGCGTTGCGACCTTAATCACAGGTGGGATCACGTCACATTCACCCGATGGTCGCGCGGTTGAGTTTTTTGAAATGCCGGATGTTCTCACGACCAATATCGCCTTTGGGGGTTTGGATCTTCGAACGGCATACATCACGCTGTCGTCAACCGGTAAACTGGTAAAAGCGACTTGGCCAACCCCGGGTTTGCGGTTGAATTTTCAAGCCTGATACTTGAAGGATGCCCGCGCAGGGTGCGGGCCGGATAAAAACGTTGCGTTGATCCCAGTAAAGCTCTAGGATTCGCCGATTTTTCGGGGCGCTGATGATTGTCGGTTGGAAAGAATACATTCTGCTGCCGGATATTCAGACTGGTGGTATCCGAGCAAAGCTCGATACCGGCGCGCTGACCTCGAGTCTTGATGCCCGCGATATTAAAACCTTTTGGGACGCCGGTGAGGCGTTCGTTGAATTTCGATTAGCGCCGCCCCGGTCGTCAAGTCTCGAAAGTGATTTGTGCCGTGCTCCCATTCTAGACCGGCGTATTGTCCGCAATTCCGGTGGTCAGGAAGAAAGCAGAATCATTATTTTGTCTACTCTTGTGCTGGCTGAGCAAACCATCCAAACGGAGTTCAGCTTGACCCGCAGAGACCCAATGAATTTTCGGGTATTAATTGGTCGACGCAGTCTGGCAGCACTGAATGTTTCGGTCAGTTCCGCCGACCACTTTTTATTGCGTGATACCCCGTTGGATACCAACCTTTAACCTGTCTGACAGAGAGAAAAGCATTGAAAATTGCGCTGCTATCTAGAAATCGCAACCTGTATTCGACCCGGCGCTTAATTGAGGCTGCCGAAGGTCGAGGGCACGAAGTCAAAGTGCTTGATGTGCTGCGTTGTTACATGAACATCACATCCCACCGACCATCCATTCATTATAAGGGTGAAGAGTTGACCGGTTTTGATGCGGTGATCCCCCGAATCGGGGCATCGGTTACATTTTACGGCACGGCGGTTTCACGGCAGTTTGAAATGATGGGTGTCTTTCCCCTCAACGAATCGGTCGCAATCAGTCGGTCTCGCGATAAGTTGCGCTCGATGCAGCTTTTGTCTCGGCGTGGCATAGGTTTACCGGTGACGGGCTTCGCGAATAAGCCAGATGATATCGAAGATTTGATCAAGATGGTCGGTGGGGCGCCGCTTGTGATCAAGTTACTGCAAGGTACCCAGGGTATTGGGGTTGTGCTTGCGGAGACGCCCAAGGCAGCCGAGAGTGTGATCCAGTCCTTTTTTGGTTTAAACGTATCGGTTCTGGTGCAGGAATATATCGGCGAAGCAGGCGGCGCTGACATCCGCTGTTTTGTCATTGGCGATAAAGTGGTCGCGGCGATGAAACGCCAAGCGAAAGAGGGTGAGTTTCGATCGAACATTCATCGCGGTGGTACCGCCAGTTTGATCCGAATTACGCCAGAGGAGCGGTCTACGGCAGTTCGAGCAGCGAAAACAATGGGGTTAAACGTTTGCGGCGTCGACATTCTTCGGTCCAATCATGGGCCGGTGGTCATGGAGGTGAATTCCTCCCCGGGCCTTGAATCCATTGAAATGGCGACCAATAAAGACGTTGCGAATATGATCATTACGTTTCTTGAGCAAAAGGCTAAAAAAGGCGACACCAAAACCCGCGGCCGCGGGTAATGCCATTGATCGCTAAGCCTTGAAGGCGCGGCCATCCCGCTTTTAATCAGTCGGTGGCCACCGGGGTATTCATTGAATCAAAGTGAGGCTCATCCGCGCTGAGCAGAATGACCTCTTGGGTGGTGACCGGCACGTCCTGAAACGGTGTGAAGTGGGTTTGTGTTGCTGGGATGGCGTTTGATCGGATAAAGGTCCAGACCGAGAAGGGCGCAAGAATCAGCGCGGCAATCAAATACAGCCCAAGATTAGACCAGGCTAGCGTTGCTGAAATCAGAGACGGCCCGATGATGGAGCCTAGGCTATAGGTCAGCAAAATGACGCTGCCGGTCTCGACTGGCGAAAGGGTCGAATTGTCATTGGCATGGGCCAGGCTGATTGAGTAGAGCGGAAAGGTGGCGCCGCCGAAGAGAAACATCACAACGAAGAACGTAGATGGGTTTTCAAGACCAAAAAGAATTGGCGCCAGCGCGACCAGACTTGCGATGCCGCTCAGCGCTGAGATTACCAGGCGGCGGTCGACTAGGTCCGAAAAACGGCCGATCGGAAGCTGAAAAATAGCGCCGCCCATGAGCGTGACCGCCATGAAAATGCTGATTTGGTTGGCTTCAAAGTGCAGGGCCTTGGCGATGATTGGTCCGAGTGCCCAGAAGCCCGATGTCACCAAGCCGCAAACTAACGCGCCATAGATTGCAATTCGGGAGTCCTTAAATACCGTGCCGAATTTAAAGGTAACCGGGTGTAACGGTTGGGGTGAGGCTGAATTGGTTAGCCCAACGGGTAAGGTGCTGAGTAAAAATAAAATGGCGGCAAGGATTAGGAGGTTGGTGAGGGGTAATTCCAAGGCCAAGAACATCTGACCGGCACTGATGGCCAGCAAGGTGATCACCGAGTAAATAGATAGGACTAATCCTCTGTTTTGAGGCGTGGACGATTCGTTCAACCAAGACTCAATAATCATATAAAGACCTGAAAAGCTGATGCCCGATAGCGCTCTTGCCAGCAGCCAAAAGAACAGGGTCTGACTGATGCCCAGGATCAGAAGGGCAACCGTTGCCAAGGAAATCAAAACAAGAAAGACTCTGATGTGACCCACTTTTTGAATCAATCGAGGAATGATCAGGCAGCCTGCAATAAAGCCCGCGTAATAAGCTGAGCCGGTGTAGCCGATTTCAAGCTCTGTAAAGGCAAGTTCTAGCCCTAATAACGGGCCAAGGGTCATCTGCAGTCCATGGCCCACTAATAGGATCGATGTGCTGAATAAGAGCGCAAAAATGGACGACAGAATACGGGTCATGAGTGGTCCAAAATGCCTGTGGATGGGGGCTCAAAATCGCGCGAATATTAGGGCTAAATTAAAGGGAATGCTATGAGTTATCGAATTATTTTAAGGTTGGGTTTTGGCGGTATCCAATGACCGATTCCGCGGTGTTTGCGCTGGTCCTTGGGGCGCCAATCAGAACGCTTGATCCTAAGGATTGGCCGATCGAAGAGCCGGTCTGGATGCACTTTGACGCACTCAAAAATGGTGTTGAGGCCGACCTGATGCGCCTTGGCGTGACGGCGCCGGTGGTTGAGCGATTATTGGCCAATGAAACGCGACCTCGAATGCGCCAGATCAACGATGGTTTGCTGCTCATTTTACGCGGCATCAACCTAAACTTGGATCAAGATCCAGTGGATATGATTTCGCTCAGGATTTGGGTTCGCGGCCAGTTGATCATTACCGTCAGGCGACAGCCCTTGGCGTCAGTCCAAGAAGTTCGTCAGCAAGTCGCCAGCGGGGTCGGTCCTAAGACCGTTCAAGGGGTTTTGATCGGTATACTTGCCGCACTGGCCGATCGGGTCTCAAGCTATATCGACGGACTGACCGAACGTGTCGATGAGTTAGAGGATTCTCTTGACGCAACCGTTGGACTCAACGCGGTTGAAATCTCGGATCTGCGCCGGCAAATTGCGTCGCTAAGGCGGTTTATTGCGCCACAACGGGATGCCTTGTTCGAGTTGTCGCGCGGTAAAGCGAGCCTGCTCGATGGCCTCGGAATAGATCAGGTTAGGGATCAGGCGGACCGATATACCCGTTATGTCGAAGATTTAGACTTAATCCGTGAACGCGCATCCTTTGTGCAAGAAGGGTTGAATCATCGGTTACAAGAAGATCAAAGTAAGCGGACCTATGCGTTGTCGATGATTGCTGGGTTGTTTCTGCCGGCGACGTTTATCACCGGTGTGTTTGGTATGAATGTTGGCGGCTTGCCGGGCATTGACAGTCCTTTGGGCTTCTATTGGGTAATTGGCTCGATGACGTTGCTGAGCGTGTCAATTTTGATCTGGTTTCAAATGCGACGTTGGTGGTAGCAAGGAGGTTTTGAGATGCCTAGCCCGGATCAAGTGGCTTTTCAATTTTCGGGTCAGGACGTTAGTTTGAACCAGGTTTTAATGCTGCCGGTTGCGTTGTTGCGGGGTTATTTTGCACTGAACTTTTTGGTTCTTTTGGTTTTAAGACGAATGACCCAACGCGGCACGAACCCCGATTTGGTTCGGGTGACTCGGCGATTGCTCAATATTGCCGTTCTTTTAATGATTACCTTGACTGCGTTACAAATTCTAAAGGCGCGTTTAACAGCGTTCTCTTTATTTCCGGGACGGCAGCCCAGCCGGGTTGGACCCTGCAGGGCCGCGCACTGCTAGTGAGAGGCGCTTGGTAACCCTAATCGCTTGGCTTGCTCGAGCGGTGCATCAAGGTCGCTCAGCGCGCCTTCAAGAAGCTCAATCATCTGGTGCTCAAGTTTGGACCCGATAAGGTTATGTTCTTCATGGGGATCCTCCTGGAGATCGAACAAGTAGTGATCATCAACGCTTGATCCCAAAGACCAAAAGGGCAGCATATCGCCGGGTTCGAAGGGCTGTCTCAGCACCGGCACGTTTGAGCCGGGCATGTAGTCGATATAAGCCCGGGCATCGGGGTTGGGTAATCGCAATCCTGGATAATACGGGACTGGCATTGTGGACCACCGATTGGACCACATGGACAGCGGGTAGTTGTCGTTTGTTGGTCCGCGCGCATATTTATAACGCCCGTCTTGGATTTGAACCCAGTTCCCAAAAATGCCGCCCACGGCCCAATCACGCCCAGACGCTTCAAGCCCAAGCAGGTCAGGGAGCAGTGATCGACCATGGGTCACATGGTCAACTTTAAGGTCGAACAGATCCACAAGCGTCGCATGCAGATCGACGTTTGTGGTCAATGTTGAGATCACGTTTGGCGCAACGTCAGGATGATGGATGAGCAGTGGCGTGTGGCCGATTGGCTCGTATTGCATGACCCGGGGCTTCCCGAAAATATCCTTTTCGCCGAGATAATGGCCATGATCTGTGCATAGGATCACCATGGTGTCATCCCAAAACCCGCCGCTATCGAGCTCGTCCAGCACTTTTCCAAGCCAGTGATCGATCATCGAGAGTTTCGCGCCATAGTTCTGGCGGATGTGATGGGCCTGACGCTCGGTAATAATGCCCTTTTTAAGGGTGTCGGTTGAGTAGGGCGGCCAGATGATCCGCTCGCCTTCGAATTCGGAATCGTACAGGCTTGCCCAAGGTTCAGGCGTATCGAAAGGCTCATGAGGATCAAATTCGTCGACGAACAATAAGAACGATTCGTGTTGTTGGCCATGATCTTTCAGCCAATCTGCGGTCGCTTGCATGGTTTTCGGCCCAGGATAGTCTGCTTCGGCTTTAAAAAAGGTTCTTGAAAAATCGTAGGCGGACGATTTATCCGGATATTTGGTGCCAGCAGGCATTGCGGGGGCGCCTTGCCATGAGGGATCCGGTCGGGTTTTCCAAGGATCGCTCTCGTGCCCTCGAAGGTATTCCCAGGCAAAAAAGTCGGTATGATAGTTCTCTCCACCCGTTTCGAATAGGTGTGGATGATCGGTTATGAGCTTGGTGATGACCCCTTGTCGCTTGAGTTCATAGGTTAAAGGGCGCTCCCACAACTCAACAGAGCCCCAGGGCTTCCAAAGAAAATCGAGCGCGCCACACAAGATATCGTGACGGGCGGGCATGCAAGGCAGGGATCCGGTGTAATGGTTGGTGAAGCGTTGAGATCGAGCGGCAAGCCGGTCAATATTGGGCGTACTAAATTCAGAGCCACCGTAGCACCCCAGCATGTGACGATTCAAACTGTCGAGCAATAGCACGATGGCGCGTTTGGGTTTTGACATGGTGTACTCGCTTGATCGAGGAGTCGCAACTTTAGCGTGATCAAATAGCCAACTCAACTCACGGCTTGTTCGATGGGGGTGAAGGCAGCAGGCTTTAACAGGGTGCTTGGGATTCGCTGACCGGGTTGGTGTTGTTGGAGCAAGTGCAGTCAACTTGCGCCGTGTTAGGTCTTGATTACAGGGCCAATAGGGCCTGAACCCGTTTCGCGAACTCGCTCTTAGAAAAGGGTTTGGCTAAGAAGTCGGTTTTTGGGTGCGCAAGGTCAGCATTGGATAGGGCGCCGTGTTTATAGCCTGAGATAAAGAGACAGCCGATCTCTGGTCGTTTGGATCGAATGCCTCGGACCAGATCAGGGCCGGTCTTGCCGCTGGCTAGCATGACATCCGAGACAATAATGTCGAAGTCATAGTCTGTAAGCTTTAGAACTTCCTGCTCTGAGCTGCAGCTCGTTACATCCATCCCCAAGCTACCCAGAAACAGTTCAACCAAATCTCTCACGCCAGGGTCGTCTTCAATAAGCAGTGCTTGTTTGATCGCGCGCTCAATGGCTGCATTCGGCTCTCGGGTATCGGTTGGTTGCGCCTCACCCGGCAGGGAAATAATGAGTGAGAGGGTGTTGCCTTCGATTTCCAAGGATGGGATTGCCCGATATTCCGCGCCAAGGGCCGAAAGCGCTTTGAATTGTTCCAAAGCAAGGACGGCAAGGTCGCGCTCGGCGCCGGCTTCTGCCTGGCTTGCTTGCAGAGGGCTGAGGTCAATCTTTTCTAGCTTGAAGATCATGGTTAGGAAGCTGTAGGCACTCGTGAAACTAACTTGAATCTGCCCAGACGATTCCGTCAGTGCGGTGGCTGATCGTACCGTCGCCAGGAGGGCGTGATCAAAATCCGCGGGGCGCCCAAAACATTCGAAGTCGGCAAGGTCATCTTGGCGATTAAGCGTTAAGCGATCGCCGGCAATTAATCGCAAGAGCGGGTCCAGGGTATTCACATGGCTCATCGGATTGAAGTGTGTCGGCCTGTCGTCGTCTAGGTACCCCAGTAACGTGAGGGATTCAAGGAGGTCGATGGCTTTTCGAGAATATCTCGACAATTGATTAATTGAATTACTTTGGTTCGCGCTCGGATTCGAACGCATTAACTCGGTATGACCTGAGATGACCCCGAAGACATTCCTAAACTCATGCGCGATGTCCCGAACCGAGGAAAAGACGTCGACGGGCGCCGCCTCTGGGCTGGGGGCGGTTTGGGCCGCAGAGAAGGTTAGAACTAGGACAGCTTGCTGTGTTTTGGCCAGATTTTGGTGCTGACTGACTAAATAAAGCGGTGTGGCGATGCCTTGAATCGTTGTGATGATATTGCCCTGCCAGCCTTCAGTCGATGACAACCCGATGGGGTTGACTTGGGGGGCTATCCGGGGCGCTCTCAAGCATTTGAAAGCTACTACAGAATTCTGACAAGGCGGTTGCATGAAGCCCTTGGGCATCTGCGCTGAAGACAAGATTAAAACCGGGGCTCGACCATAGATAATCTAGGAATTGGTCAAAGACAAGAATCTGATTTTGAGCGCTGAGTAGATCCATAAGATCATCGGCCAGTTCGGAGCTTGACTCGGTATTCGGCGGTTTGACCGCCTCCAAGGGTTGCTGCCGAACAACTTCAAAATGTCGTTGTTCTGAATCAAAAGGGGCTGTCTCCGCGAGGTTGACCCAGACCCATCCCTCAGTGGCATGTTGAAGACGAATGAGGATGACTTGGCCTTCAACCTCGGGCGCGGTGCTCGAGAGCAAGCTTTCGAGGGTTGGTAAATCGTCAGGATGGATTAATTCTTCTAGGAGGTGACCCGTGAGGTCCGCGCTTGGCCAAGCCATGATGGATTCAATTGAAGGATGCGAGTCTACGACTTGGTGGTGGCGGTTAACAATAAAACTGGCTGAAGCGACATCAGCGTGGTCGTGGGGTTCTGCGCCTGAGAGTATCTCTTTACTCATGAAATGAACCTTAATCGATGGACCCTTCGAATTAAATTGTAATGGTGGTTGTGCCGGCCTTTGGTTAACGGGAGGTCTTCTGACTGGTAATGTTCTTGCGCAGTCGGCCCATGCATAGCATTAGAATGATATAGACAGTCGCGGCAAAGGCAAAGGGTAAAACCGGGTTGATTTGATAGAGCAAACCACCAAATATTGGGCCCACAGTGAAGCCAAGCGGTCCGCAACTGGATGCGATACCGGCGACGGCGCCTTGCTCCTCCGTTGACACCGCAAGGGAGGCGCCTGCCATGAAAGCGGGGGCGGCCATGCCCATTGCAAAGCCTTGAAGCCCCATCGCCAGAGTGAGCATTAATTGAGTTTGATACAGGGCCATGATGCTGAAGGAGATAATGAGCAACGGGATCGCCAGTCGTAATAATTCAAAAGGCGCAAGCCTTAATCGTTGCACCACAACGCCCTGGGCAAATAAAGAGGCGCCTGCGGATAGCATCATGGCAAGCCCAAGGACCCGCGCGGTTTCTTGCGCGGATAGCCCAAGGGCATCCTGAAAGCGGAACCCCATGGTTTGCTGGACCAATGCAAAGCCCATAAACATTAAAACGCCGACGATAATAAACGGCAGAATTCTTGGGTCGGTGTAGCGTAAAGTGGCGACCTTTTCAGTTCGTTTGATTTTGGCTTTGGGGGATTGCGGTAGAAATCGCCAGACAAAGAGGCCGTTTAAAAAAGCCAAGAAGGCAATAAGCCATAAGGGAAGTAGCAATGAAAAGACCGCAAGCCCGGCGAGTGCTGGGCCTAAAATCGAACCCAGATTATTTGCGGCACCCGAGGCGCCCATGCCTTTGGTTCGGTTCTCAAGGGTTGTGATGTCGGCCATGTAAGCGGTCGCTGCGGGCATGGCGGCGGACATAACCGATGCATGACAAAGCCGTGCCAAGATAAGGGCCGCAAAAAGAGCGGACCCGGTCAAGCTTCCTTGCAAGCCTAAATTCAGGACGGAATTAAATAAAATGGTGCCTGCACTAAATCCAAACAAACCAATTAGCATGACCCGCTTTCTGCCAAGGGAGTCGCTCAGACGTCCCCAAATCGGGGACCCGAGAAAAACCGCAAGGGAGGACGAGCCGATAATGCTGGTAATCTGAAATTCGGATAGACCCATTTCTCGCCCAATCGGGGCGAGCAATGGAAACAACACAGAAAAGCCCATACCAACGATAACAAGGCTCGTCAGCAAGACACGACGAGCGTAGGTTAAGGCTTGATCATCCATGAGGTTGTCTGCTTCTTCGAGGTCAGTGTTATGATTCAGTTGCCGGATGGGTTCTGAAGGGATTCAAACGCCGCAAGTATAGTGTAACCAATAGAAAAATGTGGATCTGGTCTGTCAAATAATCTAACGATCGCCCTAAGCTGAACACGTTGCTGACAAGGCAGCGCAGCGGCGTAAGGTCGTTATAAGACAGCGGTCGCGCAATGTGAGAGAGGTATCCATGAGTAGAAACGAAAAGTCCCGACGTGGGTTTGACCCGCTGGTTTATCGATTTCAGGATGAAGCGCCAGAGCCCGGTAAGGTAACCCAGGTCGCAGAAGGGGTGTTTTGGGCCCGACTGCCACTTTGGGGGCGATTGAATCACATCAATGTTTGGTTGCTAAAGGATTACGATGGCTGGACCGTCGTTGACACGGGTATTCATACCGATGCGGTCAAAGCAATCTGGGAGGCGCTGTTTGTCGAGGTTTTAGGCGGCCAACCCATCACGCGAGTGATCGCCACGCATTTGCACACAGACCATACCGGAAACGCAGGCTGGCTGGCCGAAAAGTTCGATTGTCCCTTGTGGATGAGTCGTAGTGACTTTTATATGTGTAAGGTGATGGCGTTCGACCAACCCAAAGATGTGCCGGAGGATGCGATTCGATTTTACAAGCGGGCCGGGTTTGATGAGAGTCGACTGAATCGCTATCGGGAGCGTTTTGGCCAATTTGGTGCCAGCATCTCTGCCTTGCCAGCAGGGTACCAGCGCATTCAAGATGGTCAGTATATTGATATCAACGGCCGGGAATGGCGCGCGCTCATTGGTAGAGGTCATGCCCCTGAACATGTCTGTCTTTACTGCCCTGAACTGAAGGTGCTGATCGCAGGCGATCAAATCCTGCCAAGAATCACCCCAAATGTCAGCGTGCAACCTTCTGAGCCCGATGCCAATCCGCTGCGGGAATGGATTCAATCCTGCATTCATTTTAGGGAAGTGCTGCCGCCTAATTTACTGGTTTTGCCGGCCCACCAGGAACTCTTTGAAGGGGTTCATGAGCGTTTGACAGCGTTGGTGGATTGGCACGAGGTGGCACTCGAGAATCTGTACGAGTTGTGTCAAACCCCCAAGCGAGCGGTGGATGTTTTCCCTGCAATCTTTAAAAGCACGATTACCGACATGAGCTTCTTCCCGGCAACGGGCGAAGCGATTGCGCACTTGCATTGCGCCCGAGAGCGCCGCATGTTGATTGCTGAACCGGATGACGCGGGCGTTCTATGGTGGCGCCAGGCGTAATGTTCTGGGCCTTTTCTGTGGCGGCTTGACTTCGGATGAGCCCAGCGCGAGGTGAGATAATGAGTACTCGAACCCGTTGGTGGTCCATTGGGCGCATCACGATCCTCGCGCTGGTGCTACACGGTCTATTGCTGGGCTATCCATTTTTTCGGCTTGGTCAGTGGCTTGCCCTCGATGGGCCATTCTGGCTGTTGGTATTGGCGCTCATCCTAAACAGTCAATTGATCTGTCGATGGCCTTTGCGGCAGGTAAAGACGCCGGGTGCGCGGTTTTTGAAGCAAACCCTAGAGCTTTTCCTCGCGCTCAGTCCTGTGTTGTTATTTTTGGTGCTGTGCGCTGAGGTCGGGCTGTATTTTGACCTGATGGCGTCGAAGGTCGCAGCCACGGGCATCGTAATGATTTTGCTGGTCGCCCTGCCTTGGGGCCTTTATCGAGGCTATCGGCCGAAAGTAAAGTCGCTAGAACTCTTCGATGACCGACTTTTAAAAAGCCTGCACCTTGTGCAAATCACGGATGTTCATATTGGTTCCCGCAGCCCGGGTTTTTTAAAACAGGTCTTGCGTACCGTCGAGCAACTTCGGCCAGATGCCTTGTGCATTACCGGTGATTTTATTGATCAAGCTGGGGTCTCGGCGGATGCGCTGTCGCCACTGACTGCGCTACCGATGCCAATATTTTTTGTCACGGGCAATCATGAGCGGTATGAGGACTTGGCGCAGATCATAGAGCGTCTGCAAGCAGCTGGGGTTGTTGTGTTGCGCAATCAAAGTGCTCGATTGCGATCGGATGTCATGATCCATGGCGTTGATGATGCCGATAGTGAAAGACAATTGGCGCAGGTGCTCCCGAGTCTTGAGGTTGGCGCAGGGGATTTTAATGTATTGCTCTATCATCGACCTGCGGGTTTAGAGGCCGCCGCCGAGTGTGGGATGCAACTGACCTTAAGTGGTCATACCCATAATGGTCAGATCATGCCGTTTAACTTACTGGTGCGACGGGTGTTCCCGAAAATTCGGGGCCTCTACCAAACCGGTGCTTGCTGGCACTATGTTTCTGAGGGTACGGGCACCTGGGGTCCGGTATTTCGTTTGGGTTCAATGGGCGAGGTGACGTCCATGGTGATCGCGCCGACGCGTTCGTAGTGCATGCCCGAGAATTCAATAGGGGCCGATAAGGCCTTTTGCATTGGCTTAAGATTACTCTGGTGAATGATTCATGCTAGATGCCTGTCATTGCGGTGTCGAAGACGTTGAAAGGCCTCGTCGAGTGGCCGATACTAGGTCTTTGTTGGTCGATCTTCGAATCGTTAGGCGAAACAAGACTGACTGCGCCACGCTTCAGGCTAGGCGACCGATTGAGGCGGGTCTAGGCGGCGTTTTAAAACGGGTTTTAAATTTTTCTAAAAGACGGCCCTTATAGACGGCCCTTATAGACGGCCCTTATAGATAGCGTGTAAAGATAGCGTGTAAAGATAGCGTGTAAAGATAGGGTGTAAAGATAGCGTGTAAAGACGGCGTTTAAAGATAGCGTTTGAAAATAATGCTTAGAGGCGCGAAAGAGATCACCGGACTCGCTTTCAACTTAGCCCTTTATAGACAAGGTTAGACAAGGTTAGACAAGGTTAGACAAGGTTAGGCAAGGTTGGGCCGGGATGAACCCAGACAGGCTGGATTCCGAATCTTGCTTTCAGCAGGGCGCGGGATTGCCGCCTGAGATAGGCAAGGGCCAATGTTAAGATGCGGCCAGTGCGTCTAAATCGGTGTTGTCTGAAGGGCGGTTGTCTGAAACGAGCTTGTCTGAAACGAGGTTGGCTGAAGAGAGGTTGTCTAAAGCGATATTGGCTAAAGGTTAGCGGCATTAATACGAGTTGAGCAGAAACATGAGGAGTGATGATGAGCTTAGAGACGTTTAGAGCAGAAACAAGAAGTTGGTTAGAAGAACATTGCCCAGTCAGCATGAGAACCCCCATGGCTGCGGATGAATATCCCGGTGGTGGTCGACGCGCTCGATTTAAAAATCCTGAAACCAAAGTGTGGCTGGCGTTGTGTGCGAGTAAGGGGTTTACGGCGCCAACCTGGCCAACTGAGTATGGTGGTGCCGGGCTAAATGTTGACGAGGCGCAGATCCTACGTCAAGAAATGATGCGCATCAAAGCCAGAGCGCCTTTGGTGGGGATGGGTCTTTCTATGATTGGGCCTGCCTTGGTCGAATTTGGGACCGACGAGCAAAAGAGCGAGCATCTGCCTAAGATCGCGTCGGGCGAGATCTGGTGGTGTCAGGGTTATAGCGAACCAAATTCAGGGAGTGATTTGGCAAGTTTACAGACAAAAGCAATTGATAAGGGAGATCATTTTGAAATTACAGGATCTAAAGTGTGGACTTCTTATGCTGACAAATCAGATTGGATTTTCTGTCTGGTTCGAACTGATTTTGAGGCTACAAAACACACTGGGATTAGTTTTGTACTAATTGATATGGCTTCAAAAGGTGTTAGTACCAGACCTATCAAACTAATCAGTGGAAAGTCACCTTTTTGTGAAACGTTCTTTGACGAGGTGCAAGAGCGCAGAAGAAGAATGTTGATAGGGCGACGTCAACGAGGGGTGGACGGTAGCAAAACGGCTTTTGCACTCACGAGCGTCAACCATGATTGGCGGCGGCGATGGCGAGCAATACCAGAGCCAAGGTCACCGACATCGCGAAGACTTATTTGGGGGCGCCCGATGGCAAGCTTGCAGATATCGCCTTGCGTCAAGAAATTACCCAGCACGCCATGGATGACCGGGCCTTCGGTTTGACCGTGCGTCGAACGTTGGAAGAATCAAAGTCGACCAAAGGGTCTCGAGCTGCGGCGTCCTCCATGTTCAAACTACTACGGTACCGAGCAACTGAATAAGAAACGGCGCAATGAGCTGAATGCTCAAGGCAGTATGCGGCTCGCAAATGCTGGGTTGGGCAGGCGCAGGGCTTGACGCCGAAGAGCATCAGGGTGACGCGACAGTCGAGCTTGGCTGCGCACCAAGGGGAATTCAATCGAGGGTGGGACCTCTGAGGTGCAGCTGAATATTATTGCCAAGCGTGTGCTTGGACTTCCCGACGCATAGCCCCGGTCACAGAGAGGATTATTGAAAATGGCATTGGTTTTGAATGAAGAGCAGGTGATGCTAAAGGAATCTGCTGCTGGTTTTTTGGCGGAGAACGCTACTGTGACGCATCTGCGCGCATTGCGTGACAGCAATAGCGAACGTGGGTTCAGCGACGACGTATGGAATGAAATGGCGCAGATGGGCTGGGCGGGTATCG
>CAJJAX010000024.1 GCA_905182155.1 uncultured Pseudomonadales bacterium | reverse complement strand
TGCAATGCTGATGCAGAGAGGGGCGTCCTCGGTTAAGAAGTCCAGCCAAGAGGGCACCATCTTTGGGACGAGGCCGGCGGTTCTGAGCAGTTGATCAATCAGTTCTCGTCGGCCCGGTGTTTCGGCACTGATCAGAACCCGCGCGTCTTGGGTTGCAAGCTGCGCCCTTAATCTGTGAAACGGATCCACCGCACGATCTTCAATGCCAAGGTTTGGCGCGGGCAGCGTGTCGAATTGGCGCGCGCCTTTCCTGAAGGTTTCCAGACGGTCTAGTCGCGAAAAAGCTTTTAAGAGCCCCATGAGTTCGTCTTCACCGAGTAATAGCGCCTCGGGCGGCAAAATGGGCCGCTCAAGGTCATAGCGCAGGCTTTCATAGCGGGCTTTAGCGGTTTCCCAATAGCTCTGAATGGGGTTGGCGATCGCCTCCGTGACCAGCAATAGGTTCTCGGGCAGATAACTCAGCAGCGTTTCTGTTTCGGTATAAAACAAAGGCAAGTAATACTCAATGCCAGCCGGGGCTTGACCTTGCGCCACGTCCTGGTACATCCGGCAGTCCCGGGGATTACCGCCGAATTGTTCGTGCCACTGATCTTGAAATAACCGGATGCCTTCTTTCGATAACGGAAACTCCCGTGCGGGCAAGGTATCAATGGCCTGGGTAATACCCGTTGACAGCTGGGTCTCGGGATCAAAGCTTCGGATGGACTCGATTTCATCGTCAAACAATTCAACTCGAAATGGGCTGACAGCGCCCATAGGGTACAGGTCGAGCACTGCGCCGCGAACCGTAAACTCACCGTGCTCTATGACGGTGTCGACGGCACGATAGGCGCTGGCATGCAGTTGCCTTCTTAGCGTTGCCAGGTCTAATCGTTGACCGGTTTGGAGCCTGAGGTTATGACCGAGCAAGAAGGCGCGCGGCGGTAGTCTGAGCAGCAGGGTCGCTGCGGGCACAATGACCACCGCCCGATTGACGGCCGCTCGACTGAGCAGCGCCAGTCGATCCGATAAAATATCTTGATGCGGTGAGAAGCCGTCGTAAATGAGGGTTTCATAATCTGGAAAAATATCAATGGGGTAGGCGCCGCCTGAGAAGAAGAGCAGCTCCTGCTGAAGCCTTTGCGCGCTTTGCGAATGCTCTGCAATGACCAGGATGCACCGATTTTCAGCCAGGGCGGTTTCGTGAATGGCCAGCGAAAAGGCCGTGCCCTGTAGGCCATGCCAGCGTCTGACATCATCCGTTTGTTTGGGGATGTCATCGGTTTGGATCAGAAATTGGGTTGCTGGGTCGATCATGAATGCGGACACAAAAAATGAAATGGGGACGCCGGTGGCCAGTGTACGCGAAGACAGTGGTTTGCGCCCACTTGACCAGGAATTTTATTCCTTTGGACGGGTTTGATTGCACCCAAGCGCTTAGGTCTTCATAATGGCGCCTGCGCGACGAAAGGGGTCATTCTCGAGACGAAGCGTAGCCGCTTGTGCTGGATTACCAGCCCAATTTTTAGGAATAATGCGCAATCGTTCAGGAATGTAACAACCCAAGATTCGGTTTTTAAAGACAATTGTGAGGAGATGACCGTGGCCAAACCCGGACTCGACCAAGTATTTTCCGATTGGAAGCAACGTGAAGCGTTAGCGGAAGCCATGATCCCATTAATCGGGCAGCTCTACCGGCGCAACGTGGTCATCTATATTCATGGTGTGCCATTGTTCAATCAATCGGTCATCGAGATGATGAAAGCCCATCGCCGGGTTCGGCAGATTGAAAAAAATGAGCTGTCCGAGTTTGAAACCCATCCGATGATCGCGGTGCTGGCAACCTTGGATTTATCCCCCGCCCATATTGATATTGGCAAGCTGGCCGGGGGTTATATGGACGATTCTCGCGGTCTGGCGGTGTCGGATTATGTCAAACAAGCCTGCGCAGACATTATGGGCCCGACCGCGACGGTCACACACACCCCGAGGGATGTGGTGGTGTATGGCTTTGGCCGTATTGGTCGATTGGTGACGCGGCTTTTGATTGAAAAAGCTGGTGGCGGTCAGAACCTGGTGCCAAAGGCGGTTGTGTTGCGGCCGCCGAAAGATCCGATTAAAGATCTCAGAAAGCGTGCCAGTTTGCTGCGGCGGGATTCTATTCATGGGCCATTTGCGGGCACGATTCGGGTCGATGCGGACAACCAAGTGCTGATTTGCAACGGGATGGCGATCAAGTTCATTTATGCTTCGGACCCGAGTGCGATCAACTACCCGGAATACGGCATTAGTGATGCACTGATTATCGATAGCACCGGCGTCTGGCGGGATGAGGCCAGTTTGTCGCAACATTTATTAAGCCCCGGGGCGTCAAAGGTATTGCTCACAACCTCCGGCAAGGGCGCTATAAAGAACATTGTCTCGGGGGTTAATTCTAATTTGATCGAGCCTTCGGACACGCTCATCGGAGCCGCCTCGTGTACCACCAATGCGATTGTCCCGGTGTTAAAGGCCATTAATGATCGCTATACGATCGAGCATGGTCATATGGAGACGGTGCATGCTTACACCGATGATCAAAATCTTCACGACAATACCCACTCGAAGGAACGTCGCGGCCGAAGCGCGCCGCTCAACATGGTGTTGACCGAATCCAATGCCACCAGTTCGGTTGGGAAACTGCTGCCAGAGCTCGCGGGTAAGTTGACGGGTAATTCCATTCGCGTGCCGGTGCCGAACGTTTCGATGGCGATTCTCAACCTGACGGTGAAAACCGCCACCAGCCGTGATGACGTGAGCGATTATTTACGGGAGGTGTCGCTTAATTCTTCGATGCAACGACAGATTGACTACACCGAGTCGAGCGAGGTGGTGTCATCCGATTTTGTCGGCAATCGGCATGCTGGCATCATCGATTCCTATGCAACGATTGTTAATGGGCATCAAATGGTGCTGTATGTCTGGTACGACAATGAGTTCGGTTATAGCTGTCAGGTGGTCCGTTGCGCCCAGAAGATGGCGGGCATCCGGTATCCGTTGATTCCTGCACAACCGTCGAGCGCGGAATAACGCGAGCCGTTCGGCGAAGACTTTGGCCTTTGTTTGGCGTTGAGTGACTTCAGCAGCTTGGATGCCTGATTCCGAGGTGGATTAATGAGATGCTAGTCTCTATAATTGCGGGCGCCAGTTTGGCGGCTTTGCTGGGCTCAATGCAAGACCGGCGACGGTCTGAGTGCGCGCCAGCGCATTGGCCCGTAGACGATGCTGATGCCGCACGGCTTAGTCTCGATTTGATTGCAACAGTTCTGATAGGAAGGGCATGATCAAAATTAAAAAAGGGCTCAATTTGCCCATCAGTGGCGCCCCTCAGCAGACGATTGCGCAAGACTACCAACCGACCCAGGTTGCCGTTCTCGGCGCAGATTTCCATGGCTTAAAGCCCACGTTGCAAGTCGCGGAGGGCGATCAGGTTCAAAAGGGCCAAGTGCTCTTTACCGATAAGAAAAACGAACAAGTGCGTTATACCGCCCCAGCGTCAGGCCAAGTTGTGGCGATTAACCGCGGCGCTAAACGGGTTTTCCAATCCCTGGTCATTGCCGTTGACGAGTCTGCCGCAATGCAGTTTACGCAGCACGCGGTTGCGGATTTGCCCAGTTTGGCGCGAAAAACGGTCGTTGATCAGCTGGTTGCGTCCGGTGAGTGGACGGCGCTAAGAACCCGGCCGTTTAATAAGGTGCCGGCGCCAGAGACCGTGCCCCATGCAATCTTTGTCACCGCGATGGACAGTCGCCCGCACGCGCCCAATGCAAATTTGGTGATCGCAGAAGACCCTGCGGCGTTTGATGCGGGCCTTGAAGTTGTTGCCCGACTCACCGAAGGGGTCACATTTGTTTGTCTTGATGGCGAGGCGCCGGCGCCAAAGGTCGTAGGAGACGGGATTCGCACTGAGCGATTTGATGGCATCCATCCTGCGGGCCTGGTTGGCACACACATTCATTATCTTGAACCGGTGCACGCTCAAAAAACGGTCTGGCACCTGCATTACCAGGACGTCATGGCCATTGGGCATCTGTTTCTCTCGGGTGAGGTTTATACCCAACGGGTGGTCTCGTTGGCAGGCCCGTCGGTTGTTAAGCCGCAATTGGTTAAAACAGTGCGCGGTGCGGCATTGCCTGGACTGACCGACGCGGCCTTAAAGTCAGGTCATCATCGCGTGATCAGCGGCTCGGTTTTAGATGGTCGTATTGCCCATGGCCCTGAAGCCTTTTTAGGCCGTTTCCACCTGCAGGTAGCGGTTTTTGTCCGAAGGTACCGAGCGCGAATTCCTTGGGTTCGTTGCCCCAGGCAGCGATAAGTTTTCGGTGACGCGGTTGTTTACCGGCTGGCTCCTCGGCAAGAAGGAATTCGATCTGACGACAAGTACCGGCGGCAGTGAACGCTCGATGATTCCGCTCGGCTCGTTCGAGCGGTTATCCGCGCTCGACATCTTGCCAACACAACTCTTGAGAGCCCTACTGGTTGATGATGTTGAGAGCAGTATCGAGTTGGGTTGTCTAGAATTGGATGAGGAAGACTTAGCCTTGTTCACCTTTGCCTGTCCCGGCAAGTACGAATATGGGCCTTACCTCAGACAGATGCTGACCAAATTAGAAGCGGACGGATAAACAAACGCAGGTAATCGCAATGCTCGCAAGACTTTTGCGAGGCACACAGTAAAGAATAGGACGCTGGTATGTCGCTAAGAACGTTTATGGATGGCCTGGAGCCGAACTTCCACAAGGGTGGAAAGTACGAAAAGTACTATGCGATTTATGAAATGGTGGACACCATTTTTTATACCCCAGGCAAAGTGACCGTTGGCCAAGCCCATGTTCGGGATGCCGTAGACATGAAGCGCGTGATGACCACGGTTTGGTGGTGCGCGTTCTTCCCGATGCTCGTTGGGATGTACATGGTGGGTCACAATGCAACCGTTGCGATGCAGGTCTTGGATATTCCAGCGCTTGAAGGTTGGCGCGGGATGATCATTGCGCTGATGGCGGGCTATGACCCGAACAGCCTGTGGGATTGTTTTATTTATGGCGCCGTGTTCTATGTGCCGATATATGCTGTGACCTTCATCGTCGGCGGTCTTTGGGAAGTCTTGTTTGCGGTTAAGCGAGGCCATGAAGTCAACGAAGGTTTTTTCGTGACCAGTATTTTATTCAGTCTCACACTGCCCGCGACCATCCCCTTGTGGCAGGTCGCCATTGGCATCTCCTTTGGGGTTGTTGTGGGCAAAGAGATTTTTGGCGGCACCGGTAAGAACTTCCTGAATCCCGCGCTCACGGGCCGCGCCTTTTTGTACTTTGCCTACCCCGCTCAGATCTCGGGCGACGCGGTTTGGACCGCGGTTGATGGCTTTAGTGGTGCCACAGCCCTTGGGATGGCAGCAGCTGGCGGGTTAGAAGGCGTTCTGGCCTCGGGCATAACCTGGTGGGATGCATTTTTGGGCAATATCCAAGGTTCCGTTGGCGAGGTTTCAACCCTTGCGATCTTTATCGGCGGCGCGATTTTGCTCACTACCCGGGTCGCGTCTTGGCGCATCATGGCCGGTGTGCTCCTCGGAATGATCGCAACGTCCCTGTTCTTTAACTGGATTGGCTCGGACACCAATCCGATGTTTGCTTTGCCGTGGCATTGGCATCTGGTGTTGGGCGGTTTTGCCTTCGGCATGGGTGTCGAGCGCCTCGCGATTCATCCACGCCATCATCAGCACTGGAAAATTTTATTATGGAGCGCTGATAGGGGTCATGGTGATTTTAATCCGCGTGGTTAATCCAGCCTTCCCAGAGGGCATAATGCTGGCCATTTTGTTTGCCAATTTATTTGCTCCATTGATTGATCACTTTGTGGTTAATGCAAATATCAAAAGGAGAATTGCTCGTGGCTAACGAATCAGTTCAAAAAACCCTTGGAGTTGCGTTAGTACTCTGTGTCGTTTGCGCGGTGGTAGTATCTAGTGCGGCGGTTATGTTACGACCAACTCAGGAAGCTAATAAGCTACTCGACTTGAGTAAAAATGTTCTGATTGCGGCCGGTTTGTTCCAAGACAATGTGACGCAAATGAGTGAGATCAATACGTTGTTTGAGCAGTTCGAGCAGCGGGTAGTGGATTTGCGAACCAAGCGGCTGCTCACCGCCGATGAGGTGGCGGTCGTGGCTGCGGACAATCAGCTGAACTTTGGCCAGTATGATCAGCGTAAGGCAGCGAAAGATCCGAGTTTGTCGATGGCTTTAACGGATGCCCAGGACATTGCCTCGATCAATCGCCGCGAGCACTACGCCCTGATTTATTTGTTGCGGTCCGAGGCTGGGATTGATCGAATTATTTTGCCGGTCCATGGCTACGGGCTTTGGTCGACCTTGTATGGGTTTATCGCCCTTGAGGGGGATGGCAATACCGTGTCTGGCATTACCTTTTACGAGCACTCGGAAACGGCCGGGCTGGGCGGTGAAGTCGATAATCCGAGTTGGAAGGCCAAGTGGCAGGGCAAGAGAATTTATGACGATCAGGGGCAGGTCGCCATGCGCGTCATGAAGGGCAGTGTAGACCCCAATGGCGCGAGCGCAGACTATCAAGTTGATGGCCTGAGTGGCGCGACGCTGACCAGTCGAGGCGTTGAGAATATGATTGGGTATTGGTTGGGTGATGAAGGTTACGGGCCAATCCTTAAAAACTTTAATGGTTAAGATCTGACGAACGGAACGAAGCATGTCAAATGTAAAAGAAATTTTATTTGGACCAATTTTTAACGATAACCCGATCGGGCTGCAGATACTGGGGATTTGTTCGGCGCTCGCGGTGACCACCAAGATGGAAGTCGCGATTGTCATGTGTATTGCACTGACGTTGGTGACGGCATTTTCGAATCTGTTTATCTCCATGATTCGAAATCGGATACCGTCGAGTATTCGGATTATCGTGCAGATGACGATCATTGCCTCGCTTGTGATTGTCGTGGATCAAGTTCTGGGCGCTGTGGCTTATGACATCTCAAAACAGCTCACGGTCTTTGTGGGATTGATCATCACCAATTGTATTGTCATGGGGCGGGCAGAAGCGTTTGCGATGAAAAATCCGCCGGGACTTAGTTTCCTCGATGGCATCGGTAACGGTTTGGGGTATAGCGTTGTGCTCATGTTGGTCGCCGCCATTCGAGAATTGTTCGGCTCTGGCAGTTTGTTCGGCCTTGAGGTTCTGCCTCTGGTCACGCAAGGCGGCTGGTATACGCCCATGGGCATGATGCTATTGCCACCAAGCGCGTTCTTTATCATCGGTTTGCTGATCTGGGCGCTGCGGGTTTGGCGCAAAGAGCAGGTGGAAGCGCCAGAATTTAAGATCGGTCCGCACACCGCGATGTCACACAGCTAGGGGCCTGAGATATGGAATATTATTTAAGTTTATTCGTCCGGGCGATATTTATTGAGAATATAGCGTTGGTGTTCTTTCTAGGGATGTGCACCTTTATCGCAATCTCTAAGAAGATCGAAACGTCCTTTAGGGCTCGGGATTGCGGTAGTGGTCGTGCAGACCATTACTGTGCCGGTTAACAATCTCATCTATCAGTTTCTGCTGGCCGATGGCGCCTTGGCTTGGGCTGGGTTTCCTGAAGTTGACCTCAGCTTTTTAGGCTTACTCAGTTATATCGGTGTGATCGCGGCCATGGTGCAAATCCTCGAGATGTTCCTCGATAAATATGTGCCAGCCCTTTACAACTCGTTGGGCGTGTTCTTGCCGCTGATTACTGTGAACTGCGCGATTCTTGGCGGTAGTCTGTTTATGGTCAATCGTTCGTACAACTTCTCAGAAAGTGTCGTGTACGGCCTGGGGTCGGGTGTGGGCTGGGCGATTGCGATCGTCGTTTTAGCGGGCATTCGCGAAAAGATGAAGTACAGCGATGTTCCTGAAGGTCTGCGAGGTCTTGGGATTACGTTTATCACTGTGGGTTTAATGTCGCTCGGCTTTATGTCGTTTGGCGGAATTTCCTTGTAAGCAAAGGGTGTATTGCAGTTTATGAATACGGAAATAATTCTTGGGGTCGGCATGTTCACCACCATTATCATGGCGCTGGTTGCCGTGATTTTGTTGGCGAGAAAACAACTTGTTTCAACCGGGGCTGTGAGCATCTTGATTAATGATGATCCAGATCGAACCTTGTCGACAAATTCTGGCGGTAAGCTTCTCAATACGCTTGCCGATGCGGGGATCTTTTTGTCCTCTGCTTGTGGCGGCGGTGGCACCTGCGGGCAGTGTCGCTGTCGGGTGGTTGAGGGCGGCGGCTCCATGCTGTCAACGGAAGCTGGACACTTTACCCGAGGCGAAGCCAAAGAAGGCTGGCGTTTGAGTTGTCAGACGGCCGTTAAACAAGATATGAAAATTGAGGTTCCGGCGGAATTTTTTGGGGTTAAACGCTGGGAGTGCGAAGTGGTTTCAAATCACAACGTCGCCACCTTCATCAAAGAATTGGTTTTAAAATTGCCGGAAGGCGAAGCTGTCGATTTTCGGGCAGGGGGGTATGTTCAGTTTGAAATTCCGCCCTACAATATCGCCTACAAAGATATGATCATTGAAGAAGATTACCAAGGTGATTGGCAGAAGTTTGGTGTTTTTGATCATGTCGCAGAAGTTGATGAGCCGACGATTCGAGCCTACTCCATGGCCAATTACCCTGAAGAGAAAGGCATCATGAAGTTCAACATCCGGGTTGCTTCACCGCCGCCGGGAACAGATTTTCCCCCGGGACGGATGTCCAGTTATCTGTTCACGAAGAAGCCCGGTGAAACCGTCACCATTTTTGGGCCTTACGGCGAGTTTTTCGCGAAAGAAACCGATGCAGAGATGGTCTTCGTTGGCGGTGGCGCAGGCATGGCCCCCATGCGAGCCCATATCTTTGATCAATTACTGCGCTTAAATACCAACCGCAAGATTACCTTTTGGTATGGTGGGCGGAATCAGCGCGAACTGTTTTATGTGGAAGAGTTCGACCGTCTGGCAGCAGAGCATGAAAATTTCACGTGGCACATTGCTTTGTCCGATCAAAATCTTGAAGGCTGGGATGGCTACACGGGTTTTATTCATAACGTCTTGTTCGAGGAGTATCTTAAGGAGCACTCGGCCCCTGAAGATTGTGAATACTACATGTGCGGCCCACCGATGATGAATCAAGCGGTACTGAACCTGCTGGATGATCTGGGTGTTGAACGGGGCAATATCTTCTTAGATGACTTTGGTGGCTAACGCTAAGGTCTGTTGAGCCCATAATTGAACACGATAAAGGCGTTTAGGCGCCTTTTTTGATGACATTACTCGGGTGGATGTCAACGGGTAGCGCCTTAAACTGGCAGCAACTGGCCGTAGCGCGCTTAAAGCGCTGCGGTGCAGGGGTTAAAGCTGGACCTGCCATCTTTGACCTTGCCGGGTGTGGTCCATACGCCGACGGATTGCCGCCGTAAGCCTTGGCCGATGGCATTGAGCGGATCAATCAGTTCAGCCGGTTTCGCTTTGATCGGGCGCCCCCGGCTGCCTCCGAAGGCGGGGCACGCTTTCTCCGGCTTGGCTAAAGTGAGTGCTGCGTTATCTTGAGGGCATCTTTTCTTCAGAGATCGCGTAACCAGCATCGGCGGGGATACACAGATAGGTGCCATCTTCGCGCGCCTCGGTCCAGGGTAGGACCGTTTTGATGTCATGGGCCTTAGCGGCACTGATGGCGCTTGTGACGGTGCCGCTTTCGCCCAGCAATTCAATGTTTAATCGAGTCGGGAAAATAATGGTGTAGGTGCCATCTTTTTCGCCGGTTAAGGCGTCCTTAGGCGAAATCCAGACCGAGTCAACGGACTCTGTGCCATCGTGCACGGCCAAATGATCCGATGGCGCCACGGCGAGATAAAACCAAGTATCGAAACGCTTGGGCATCATCGGGGGCGTCACCCAATGCGCGAAGGGGATGAGCGCGTCGCAGGCGAGGCGCAACTGCTCCTGCTTTAGAAAATCAGCAAAGCTGATGTCGCCAGCATGAATCTTCTCCCGATAATCTGATAGGGCGGCAAGGCGTTCGCCGGAAATGAGTTCGGTTTGCCCTTGAGTTCGTGCCAGCAGCACGCCGCATTCCTCAAAAGCTTCTCGGATTGCGCCAACTTGCATCGCGACTTGGTAGTCGGTGGCATCCGCCACGCCATCGCAATAATCTTTGACCAGTTGATCATTCCCATCAATTTTGCCGCCCGGGAAAACCAATGCGCCGGAGGCAAAATCAATTTGGTGATGACGAACCACCATGAACACTTCAAGGCCTTGTTCGCCATCTCGAAGCATCAGAATGGTCGCAGCGGGTACGGGCGGCTTGTCGTTCATCGTTGTCGTTCTCCTATAATGCGCCAACCCTTGGATTCGCTCTGAAGCCGAAGGACTTTATTACTAATCTCTCGATATCGGTCTGAGCGATAGGATTGCCTCAATTTTACGTCGACCTGCGTTGGCGTGACCGGGGTGAAAGACTCATAGGATAAATCCAACTGAATGTATGACGGCAGTAAGATGCGTTCTCGTCGGTTCATTTCCCAGAGGCTACGGGATTCGCCTTTTGCTAACTCGAAATCATCGGAGTACAACGAAAGATATTGATCGGGATTTTGGGCCATCCAAGCGGCGGCCCATAGGTCTAGAGTGTTGGTGATCGCGCTAATTTGATCGGTCTCTAATGGGGCAATGGTGTCGGGCGCGTCATCAAGGCCTAGGGGTGTTGTGAGCGGTGCTTCGGGCTTGATGAGCTGGCCACGATCGAAGTCACCTTCGTAGGTTGTGCCGTCGGGCAGAATCATCATGCCAGGGCCATGGCGCAGGTTGTCTTTAAAACTGCCGACAAATCGCGTGCCATCTTGCCAATAGATGGTGCCTTGCCCGGCGCGCATCTGATTTTGAATGCCGCCGACGTAACGAGTGCCGTCTGGCCAGGCGAGGGTTTGCGTGCTGGGTTCACTGGCTTGGAGTGCGGCGTTAAAGCCAAAAAAAAGCGTAAGGGATATGAAAATTAGGCGCATGAGGCAGAATCCCGATGTGTAATAAGCAGCCTAACACTGCTTCTTGGTCAACGAAAAGAACCTAGCGCAACGCAGGGCCGATGTGCCTAAGGCGTCCGGGTCAGAATATTTTCCTGCGCCGCGCATTGAAGCACTCGATCAGGCTCAATGATCCAGGGTCCGTCCCTTTGAACGGTCATTCGACAGTCTGTTAGGTTTGCTAGGTTGTGAGTACGATCTCCATCATAGGCGAGGATGCCCTCGCCAGAAAGCGAAAGTTCCGAGCCAAAAGCCACCGCTTCGTGGTGCTGTACCAAAACGTCTTGCCACAACCCGGGCGAAATCGGCACTCTGACGCGACAGTCCGCCGGTGATCCGCACTGCACCAAAACGCCAAAGTCATCTTGATGCCCGCTGGGCCTTAAATAGCCGCCGATCGGTGAGAGTCCGACTGAGGTAGGTTCTGCGCGGGTTAAGAGCAGCGAGCCAAGGCGGTCGCCTTGAAAGGGTAAGAGCGAGCCGAGGCTGTCGTTGTGCAAGACAACCGCATCGATGAGGGCGATGTCGTGAATCTCAGTTTGGCCCTCAATTGCGCGGATGTGGATCCGCTTACAACGGGTTGTGATGGTCTGCTTGGCCAATTGGCCTGATGCGATGAGACCCGCTGCTGCGCCGGCTAGAGACGCTTCGATCATGATGGGGAAGACATTGTTCGTCCCCGTTGAGAGCGGCATCAGGGCGCAATCGGGATAACGGCGAGAGACAATTCGATTGGTGCCATCGCCGCCAAGCACAATAAAGGTTCGACAACCGGCTTCCCACATTAAATCGATCATGGTCTCGGTGTCGCGTGCTGTATGGGTCAGCTTAAAAGATAGGATTTCGACCTGATGTCTTTGGGGCAGGTTCTCGACCGCGCGTTCATTGATTCTAAAAGGTTCTTGGGACAAAAATACGCGTTCAACGCCATTCTCCAAGGCGGCAAGAACTAAGCGAGTAACCTGTTGCTGTTTTTCATGATGGGTACTGGTGCTGGCTCGGGCTGCGACCCGACGAACGTCTCGGCCGGACATAGGATTGACCACGATGCCAAGAAACGGCGCCGATGGTTCGCTCAACGTGCGAAGACCCAATCGGTTTCGCTGCTAAGGTCCGCTTGATATTGATAGCCATCGGTATCAAAGGCCTTGAGTTGTTCAGGTTGCTTGAGGCGTTGCGTATAATGTAATTCACCATCAAGCCTCTTGCGCGCTTTGCATAAATACCTATAACTTTGTATACTTCCCCTTTTTTTTCCTTAAACACAATATCCAAAACTTTCGCATTAAGTGTTTTTTTATCTACAGCTTTGAAGTATTCATTGGATGCGAGATTAATCAGTACCGGTTTGGTTTGGCCGTCCAGTTCTTCCAGCAGTTTCTTTGCCAGCGCCACTTGCCAAAAATCATACAAATCGGTGCCGCGTTGATTACTTAACCGAGTGCCCATTTCTAAGCGATAGGGCTTAATGAGATCAAGGGGTTTCAATAAGCCATACAAGCCGGACAAAATTCTCAAATGTTTTTGGGCGAAACGAATATCTTGCGCTGAAAACCCGTCTGCCTGTAAGCCGATATAAACATCGCCCCGGAATGCGAACAGCGATTGCTTCAGTGTGCCTCTGGCAGGACTCCAAGTTTGAAACCGTTCGTGGTTCAGCGCGGCAAGCTTCGGGCTGATTTTCATCATACTCGCCAGATCCTGCTCGGACTTTGTTTTCATCAGTTTCGCGAGGGCGGATGCTTCTCGCAGTAGAACGGGTTTGGAGGTGTCGGTGGTCGGCACCGGGGTTTCAAAGTCGAGGGTCTTGGCAGGGGATAGAAGCATCAACATGGGCAGTCAGTGTCAGGGTCGTAAGTTAAGCGATATCTTATCCCACGAGGGCGCGTTTGGCATGGCTTTCTTGAAGGCGGCTGCAAGGCCGTTTTGAACAACGGTCAACGGTGCCGGTATAGGGCGCCGGCAGGTGTGGTCTTTGCTATAAGTTGTGTGGCAGGCCCTCTGATTGCAGGGCTACTGAACGTTGATGTTGCGTTGAGAGCCGCTTTCTAACGGTTGTTATGCTGCGGGGTAAAAAATCGATGGGGTGTTAACGCGGATTGCAATGATTTGGATGATCGGAAAATACCGCAAAAGGCCACTCAAGGCTCGGCTTACCTTGATCGCCAGTACAATTGACCTTTGGTTGAATAAATTCAAGAAAAGCCTAGAATTCTAATCGTACGGGTTGGATGTTGAAGGCTGAAACAAGGCGAGCGGGTTTGAAGGTTAGGGTCTGATTAGGTTAAAGCTTAAAGCTTGGGTTAGGGGCCGCGCGCGGTCCTGATTTTCTATGGATATTAAAAGGTTCTAAAGAATGCATAAAGAATGCATAAAGAATGCCAAAAGATGCTAAGAGCTGTCAAAAAGGGTTAAATGCGGGTGCAATTGAAGATTGGGGTCCAGGTGCGAGGGGTCTAGATCATTCTTAACATAATAGGAGAGTCCTCTAATGGGTGAGCAACTTAACGTAAAAGTAAGTAGCCTAAAATTGAAAAAAATGATGTTAACCGCACTTTTGGCGGTTGGATTCATTGCGCCCGCGAGCGCCGAAGAAGCGCGTAGCCCAGTGGGTAAGCTAATGGATCCAAATGGTGCAGTTGAATACAGTCGTGATGGCGAGAAGTGGCGCCCAGTGACCCGTGCTAAGTATTTGTTTTCAGGGTATCACATCAGAACCGGTGCGGATGGCTCGGGTAACTTCATTAATCAAGAATCTGGTTTAGCCCAAAGTTTAAGCGCCAATGTGGCGGCGATGGTGGGGGACACTGGGTTGGAAGTTTCTGCGGGTGAGGTTTCGGATCCTTTTAGCAGCGATGCTGGGCTCATGGATGGTCTTGCCAATAAATTCGCCTCAGCCCAGCGCTATACCACGGTGCGCCGTGCTGTGAAGAAGCCGGGTGAGCCCGAGTGTGAAGTGAAGGTCCGTTTAGCACGCGAAATTACGGTTTCTGAAGGCTTTGCTGATTTGGTTTGGGATAAAGCGTGTCCTGATAATACCTTCGTGATTGTTTTAGGTGAGCAGCAATTTGAAGTGCCGGCCGATGCTTCCGGCGAGCACATTCGGTTTCAATTACCTGTGCCCGACGCGGGTGAGTACGCGCTCCGGTTGGACGTCAAAGCGGGTGAAGAAGTGGTTTATACCCCCCGGCGGCCTGGCAAGTTAAAAGTGCTCGCAGCGGGTGAAGAAGCGACCATCAAGGCGTCCATCGTGGCGGCAGGGGATGATTTCTTTGCGCAAGCAGATGTGCTGGAACAACATGGCTTATTGGTGCCGGCAATGGATGCCTATCGCGCCTATTTTGATGTTTACCCAGATGACATTGAAATGAAGCCGTTGTTTATTGCCAATCTCCAGGCGCTGCAATTGATGAAGGAAAAAACGGCAGAGGCTCAGAAATACAATGACTTTATCTCGGAATAAACTTTGGGTGCCGCGGGTTCGCGGGGCCCTTCAACCTTGAACGTTTTATCGGTCTTAAAAGGCAGATTCGATCTGCCTTTGGTTGTTTTCTTGTTTGGTCTGGCTTTGTTTGCAGAGTATCAAGAATCCTTAACGATCGTTGAGGATGAAACCATCTCCTATCGGCATTTGCTGCGATCGGGGTATGGGGATCCAGCGCTCATCGCGCCGAGTCCTGATGTGACCGTGGTCTATACGGATGAAGATTTCTACGAAGAATACGAGGTGTATCCGCTGCGTCGGGTCGACTTGGCAACCATTATTGCGCGTTTGAGCGCGATGGGCGCGTCGGTCATCGGGGTCGACATGTTGCTCGATTTCAATAGCGCTTACGGTGAAGATCCGTCATTGGTAGATGCGCTGGTTGAAGCCGGAAACGTTTTAATGGTCTCCACGGCTGAAATGGTTGGTGAAGAATTTGTTAGCATCAACAAATCAATTCCAAAGATAGATGAAGTAACAATTTCGGGTTACTCCAACATTTCATCAAACAGCACCGTGTCGGAAAAAATCGTAAGGTTGAGGGTTTATCCTGACATCAATGAATCCATTGGTGAATGGCCATTTTCCGTGCGAGCTGTCGATGCATTTGGGTGAAGCGCCGTCACTCCAAAACCATCAGCTTTTTATCGGTGATGAAATGGTGGCCCAGCTAGATCAGCACAATGATCTTTATCTGGATTATCCAATGTTGCCGCGCACCATAGATGCCGCCGGTAGTCGAGCTCGACACGAAGAAGTGGGCATCGCCGCTGGGGATATCTTGTTTGTCGATGAGGAGGAGTTGGAAGATCTCTCGTTTTTAGTGAGCGGTAAGATTGTTTTGATCGGCGAAGTCGCCGAAGTCGCCCACGATCAATTTGAGACGCCGGCCGGGAATATCTTCGGAGTGAATATCATTGCGAGCGAGATCGAAACCCTCTTAAAGGGTGGGCCATTGCGCGCCGCATCGATCGCGACGGAATCAGTGGTGACAGCGCTGCTCCTGGCTGTGATCTTAGCCTCGTCCTTCATTGCGGCACCCTTGATTCGTAATGGGATTAGCTTGCTTGGGGCGGTCGTGTTTGTGGGCTTTTGTTGTTGGGCCTACGCCATAGAAGGGCTGATTCTTTCCATGGTGCCCAATATATTTGCCATCATCCTGTCTGTGATCGTGGTGAACGGCCGTTTTTATCTGAACGAGATGGGTCAAAAAGCCTATATTAAAGATGCCTTTGGTCAGTATTTATCGCCAACCGTTGTGGCCGATCTAGTGAAAGATCCGGACAAGCTGACCCTCGGTGGTGAAGAGCGAGAAATGACCGCTTACTTTTCCGATATTGCGGGGTTTTCGACCTTCTCAGAAGGGATGACGCCAACGCAGTTGGTGGGCTTGCTCAATGAATATCTGACCGAGATGTGTGACGTGATCATTGCCTCGGATGGCACCATCGATAAGTTTGAGGGAGACGCCATCATTGCCTTCTGGGGGGCGCCGATCGATCAGCCGGCCCATGCGCGACAAGCCTGTTTCGCCAGTATTGATATGAATCATGCGCTGGGCGGTCTTCGGGATCAATGGGTAGCGAGAGGCTTGCCGAAGGTGTCGGTTCGAATGGGCGTCAATACTGGGCGGATGGTTGTGGGTAATATGGGCTCCACCCAGCGTATCAATTACACCATTATGGGCGATGCGGTCAACCTCGCGGCCCGACTCGAAGGCGCGAACAAAGCATTTCGGTCTGACCTGATGATTTCAGAGTCGACCTATTTGCAGTGCAAGGATGATGTTGATGTTCGAGAGCTCGATATTATTCGAGTAGTCGGTAAAGCCGAGCCGATTCGGGTTTACCAATTGTTGAACCGAAAGGATCAAACCACTGGGGTGCTTGCCGATGTCGTAGATCGCTATCAGGGCGGGTTGCAATTGATCCGAGATCGAAATTTTGTGGATGCCCAAGCGGCGTTCCGAGCCTGCGTTGATCTGATTCCTGATGATGGACCATCCTTAACCCACCTTGCACGGTGTGAAGCGTTCGTTTTGACGCCGCCGCCGCTCGATTGGGATGGCGTGATGGAACTCAAAGAGAAAGGTTGATCGATGGCAGGCGTGATTCAGCAGTCGATTTATGAGGCGCTCACGGCAGCGTTTGACCCGAGTTATTTGGTGGTCACCAACGAAAGTCATCAGCACAATGTGCCACCAGGTTCTGAAAGCCATTTTAAAGTGATTGTGGTGTCAGAATCCTTTGCCGGTGAAAGACTGATTCAGCGCCATCAGCGGGTTAACCGCGTTTTGGCCGCGCAATTGAATGGTCAAATTCATGCCCTATCCATGCACACTTACGCCCAGGATGAATGGTTGATGAAGGGTGAAGCCGCGCCTTTATCGCCCAATTGTTTGGGCGGCGGTCGCGGGGTTGATCCGAGCGAATGAGCCCGTTGGCGGTGACAGCGAACCCATCGGTCTGGATCGCGGGGGACGCGGGTTTGGTTGAGGTGGTGATTGTTCGTCGAAAGCGTAAACGCTTGGCGCTTGTGGTTGAGGTGGATGGCGAGGTTCAGTGCCGAATTCCCAAGCGATGTGCGCACTATGCTGCCAAAGCGTTCATCTTAGAGCATCAAGACTGGGTCTTTCGGGCGATCGCCCGAATGAAAGGCCGCGCCGTTCGTCCCAGACCCCAATTTGCCGAGGGCGCGATCCACTATTTTTTGGGTCATGGTTATCACTTGAAGACTCGAGCTGATCTGCCAGGAAAAGCGCAAATCAGGCAGTCAGACCTAATCGTTCGAGCCTTGCCAGATGCCCCGATGCAAATTCAAATGCGGCTCGAAAACTGGTATCGCACCCAAGCCATGCTGATTTTTAATCGGCGTTTATCGGCCTTGGTTGAACGCTTTGATTTACCAATGGCCGCCAATCTGAAAATCAGAAAAATGAAAGCCAAATGGGGCAGTTGTAGCCAGTCCGGGGTGATCACGCTGAATCTGTGGCTGATTACGCAAGATATTAAAGCGATTGATTACGTTATTTTGCATGAGCTTTGTCATTTAAAGCACTTCGACCACACCCCAGCTTTTTATGGCTACCTTGCCGGGTTTATGCCGGATTGGCGGGCGCATAAAGCGCTGCTGGTTTAATGCTTGCTTGATTTAGGCCGGTCATTAACCAGCGCAGGATGAAGGGTTTGATTTGGTCCTTGATTAAAGGTTGTGCCGCAACCGTTGGGTGGATGCCATCGCGTTGGATGAGGTTGGGATCGGTGTTAATGCCGTTGAGTAAATAGGGTAGGAAGCCGGCGAGTTCATATTGCTCGGCTAACGCTCGATACAGGCCTTCAAAGGCCTCGGTGTAGCGGCGGCCATAGTTCGGTGGCAACACCATGCCGATCAGAATGACCTCGATGTTTTGGGCTTGGCAAAGCGCAATCATTTTCCCAATATTGGCTTGAATACTCGATATCGGATAGCCCCGTAAACCGTCGTTGCCACCCAGTTCTAGAACAACGAGACCAGGGGCGTGGATTTCGAGGGCTTTTGTGAAGCGGTTTAAACCGCCTGTAGTGGTTTCGCCGCTAACGCTTGAGTTGGCTAAGCGAAGCTCGGGGTGGCTGGGTGCAAGATCCGCGCCCAACAGCGCGGGCCAGCTCTCTGGTTGGGTCATGCCATACCCTGCGCTGACGCTATCGCCATAAATCAAGACCGATCGGTTTTCAGCCCCGTGCGTATAAGAGGCAAGGGCGAGCAGGATCAAGAGCAGCATTTGATCGCAACCCATGCGATCATGGATTCTTTTCAAAGATGACTGAAGCACGGATACGATGGGTATGATTAAGACGACCGACATTTGCAAAATTGTGGACACCAGTGAGGGAAGCCTCGTGATTTTGGAAGGGATCACGCTGGAAATCAACCAAGGCCAATCAGTTGCAATTGTCGGGGCCTCTGGATCCGGCAAAACGACCTTGCTGAGCTTGCTCGCAGGATTGGATTCGCCAACCCAAGGCACCATCATTTTAGGCGGCGATCAAAACATTACCTTGATGAGTGAGGCGCAGCGGGCAAAGCTTCGAGGCGCAATGGTGGGTTTTGTGTTTCAAACCTTTCAGTTACTAAGCAGTTTAACCGCCTTAGAAAATGTCATGTTACCGGGAGAGCTTCGGGGTGACGCAGGCGCCGGCGATAATGCAACGAGACTTTTGGAACGGGTGGGACTTGGCCATCGACTGACGCACTATCCTCGACAGCTCTCGGGCGGCGAGCAGCAGCGCGTGGCGATTGCCCGGGCTTTTGCCTCCAATCCCAAGATCTTATTTGCGGATGAACCGACCGGGAATTTAGATGCCAAGACGGGTTCTAAGATCATAGATCTGTTGTTTGATTTGAATGCTGATTTTGGCACGACCCTGGTTCTAGTGACTCACGACGCACGATTGGCCGGCCGGTGTGAGCGCTCGATTTTGATTGAAGCGGGTCAGTTGGTTACAGAAGCTGGCGATGTTAGCCGCGCCATTGCTTAGGGTAATCGATCGATGCGACTGGCTTTAAAATTATTGATTCGAGACTGGCGCGGGGGCGAGTTGACCTTGTTGTTGGCGGCTTTGATTATTGCGGTGGGTACCGTGACAACCATCACGTTGTTCGTCGATCGTCTACAGCAAGCCCTCTTGCTCGAGTCCGCCTCTTTTATTGCAGCAGACCGAGTGATCTCCAGCAGTCGGCCGATTCAACCGGAGCTGCTCACCCGAGCGGATGAATATGGTTTGTCCCGAACGGCAACGGTCTCGTTTTTGTCAATGGTGTTTTCTGAGGAACGCGCTCAGCTCGCCGCCGTGAAAGCGGTTGATACCGGTTATCCACTGCGTGGCAAACTGATTATTGCGGATGAGCCTTTTGGCGCGGGACGACCTGCCGCAGTGGGGCCAAAGCCAGGTTCTGTTTGGATGGAGTCTCGGTTGTTCCCGTCCCTCGACACCCGCCCGGGGGCCTCGGTGGATGTGGGCGCAATGACTTTGCCGATTGCTCATGTGCTGCTCAAGGAACCGGATCGCGGGGGCGGCTTTGATACCGTCGCACCGAGGGTCATCATGCATTTGAGTGATGTCGGCGGCACCGAGATCATCCAGCCCGGCAGTCGGGTGACCTATCGGTATTTGTTTTCGGGTGCGGAGACTCAGCTGCAAGCTTGGGAAGCCAGTGTTCGACCCGATTTGCCGGCCGATACTCGGCTGTATGGGGTGAAAGAAGGCGCTGAAGAAATTGGTGATGCTTTGTCCAAAGCAGAGCGCTTCTTGTTGCTGGGTGGGTTACTTGGGGTTGTGCTCGCCGGGGTGGCCATTGCGTTGGCGGCCAATCGATATGCCCATCGGCATTTCGATCATGTCGCGATTTTAAAGACGCTCGGCGCGACACCGGCCCGGATTGATCAAATCTACTTGGTTATTTTTATTGGGTTGGGATTGGTGGCAACGCTCAGTGGCGCAGGCCTCGGCCTCTTGGTTCAAGCCGGGGTGGCTGAAGTCTTGCGGCCCCTGCTGCCGGTCGCCCTACCAGCGCCTTCAGCAAAGCCAATCGTGCTTGGACTGACAACCGGCATGGTGTGTCTATTGTCCTTTGCCTTGCCACCGCTATTGACGCTGCGCAATGCGGATCCGGTGCGGGTGATTCGCCGAGACCTTGAAACCGCAAACCCTTCATCGCTTGTGGCCTACGGTTTTGGTGGTTTTGGTACGTTTGGCCTGATGTGGTGGTACAGCCAGGACCTTAGGCTAACCTTACTGCTCTTTATCGGGGGCCTCGTTGCGGTGGTTATCCTGGGGATGCTTGCGCTGCTTCTGGTGCGCTCCGGAAGGCAGGTGGGTTTGCAGGCGGGCAGCGCTTGGCGGTTAGCGATTGCTGGCTTGCAACGACGACAATTAGAAAGTGCCTTACAAATATTGGCGTTTGGTCTTGCGCTAATGTTGTTGCTCACCCTATTTTTAGTCCGAACCTCACTTTTGTCTGAATGGCAAAATCAGATCCCAGCGGATGCGCCAAATCACTTTGCAATGAACATATTGCCCGATGAGCGCGGTGATATCCGGGCCTTTTTAGATGCGGCCAAGGTTTCGGTGACACCGGAATACCCGATGATCCGGGGTCGGATTACCGAGCTCAACGAGGTGTTAATAACCGAGCTTACCAATAAGGCGGGCTCCGAGCGGAGGGCGCCCCGGCTGAGTTCAACTCGAAACTTGACGGCGACCGCAGTCTTACCCAAAGACAACAAAATTCTATCTGGGGCTTGGTTTTCGCCGACCTCAGAGGTTTCTGAAGTTTCCGTTGAGGCAGAGTTTGCCCAAAGCAACGGCTTAGACTTAGGGGATGAGTTGGTCTTTGAGATAGAGGGACGTCCGCTAACCGCTCTAGTCACCAGCATTCGATCGGTCGCTTGGGATAATTTGCAACCTAACTTTTATTTGATTTTTTCACCGCAGATGTTGCAGGACTTCCCGTCGACCTTTATGACCAGTTTTTATCTAAACGGGGATCAGAAAGCGTTGCTGAGCCCATTGCTTCGACAATTTCCGACCATGACGGTACTTGAAGTGGATGCTTTGATCGAGCAGATCCGAACGATTGTGGCCCAGGTCACGCTGGCCGTTGAGTTCATGTTGGTGCTGATTTTACTGTCAGGGGCGATGGTGCTGTTGGCCAGTATCCAAGCGAGTTTGGATGAGCGCATGAAGCAATTTGTGATTCTTCGGACCCTCGGCGCATCGAATCAATTGGTTCGGACCAGTCTTGCAATGGAGTTCGCAGTTTTGGGGGCGTTTGCCGGTTTGCTCGCGGCGCTTGGCGCGGAACTCACCGTCTATGGTTTGGAGCGTGAAATCTTTGATTTGGATTATTCGCCGAGCCCTTGGTTGTGGGCCTTGGGGCCCATTTTAGGCGCAGGACTGATCAGCGTCATCGGTATGTTGGCAACCCGCCGGGTACTCGATCAATCGCCGGTGTCGGTGCTTCGAGCGTTGGCTTAAAGTTTGCGCTCATCTTAAATTGCAATAAGGTACGGCATAGGGAAGGTCGTTTTTTGACCCCTGAAACCAGAGCAATTTAGGATATCGAATGCAGGTTGTAGATCTGAAGACCATCGCGCCGCTTTTTGTGGGGGCCTTAGACTTTGACCACACAGATGCAGGGCTGATGCGCAGCGTGCCGCCTTAAACGAAGGGGCGCGCGCCGCAAGAGATGCAACGCGTGATCGCAACGCCCTCCGGCATCCGGATTGAGTTTTTGAGTGATACGACTGAAATCTCGCTCGATGTGCATTTGTCGCTGATTCAGGCTGGCGCAAGCGTGCCGGCCGCAACGATCGATCTCGTGGTGGATGGCGAGTGCGTTCAATCTCAGGCGCATGCTGAAGGTGATTTGATGCGGGTGATCGGCGTTAATGAAATGCAAAGAACCCCGGGGCCTGCGGTTTGTTATCAGTTTTCAGAGCTTGAAAATAAATTAAAGCACATCGCCCTGTGGTTGCCCGTGAACGCCGTCGTTGAGGTTCGCGGTTTAGCCATTGATGATGGCGCGCGGCTTGATCCGGTTATTGATGAAATGCCCAAATGGGTCCATTACGGCAGTTCCATTAGCCAATGCTCGGAAGCCGCCTCACCAACGCAGACCTGGCCCGCCATTGCTGCGCGCGCAGGGGGCGTCTCGCTCACCAGTCTGGGCTTTGGCGGCCAGTGTCATCTCGATCAATTTGTTGCGCAAACCATCCGTGATCTGCCGGCTGATTACATCAGTTTGAAGGTGGGCATCAATATTGTGAATCAGAATTCCCTCGGCCGACGCGCGTTTGCTTCCGCGCTTCATGGTTTTTTAGACACGATTCGGGCAGGTCATGCGCAGACGCCCATTATTTTAATATCGCCCATTTTTTGTCCGTTTAGCGAAAACACGCCTGGGCCGACAACCGCTTCCGTCATCCTGATCGGCGGTCAGAAGCGGCTCGTCTTTGGTGCAATCGAAGGGCATCAGGCCGTCCGTCAGAATGCCCTGACGATTACGCAAATGCGCAAGATAATGTCCGAGATTGTGGCGGCTCGGCGAGCGCAGGGCGATGATGCTTTGGGGTATGTTGATGGGCTTACTTTGTTCTCCGAAGACGATCAGAGCGAGTTGCCGGACAACTTACATCCGAATGCTGCCGGTTACGTTCGGATTGGCGAAAGGTATGCGGATATCGCCTTTGGTGGCGGTCTGTTTAGCCGTCTTCGGGGCGTATAAACCCGGTTTGATTAAAGTCCATCTTATCGCGTCCGCTCACAATGGGCCGAACGTGGTTTTGAGCGTCGTATTTTAAGACGCGGACGATCGGCGGGATCAATCGAATCGATAACCCACAACGGGGCAGATTGGATCGATTCACCTCGGAATGGTGCAACAGTCGCTTGTTAAATAAAACAAACTGGCCGGGCTCGAGCTCGATGGCAAGGTGCGTGTCAACCTGATCCGGGTCGGCCATTTCAAGCAATGCCATGTCGGGTGTTGCTTTGATGTGGGGCAATAACTTTCGGTGCGAGCCGGGAATGAATTGCCTACACGCATTGTCACGCGTCATACGGTCGATGGCGAGCCAGGCCGAAATAATGACCGGTGGTGCCAGAGGCCAATAATTGTAATCCTGGTGCCAGGGAATCTCTTTTGCGCCCGCGCCCTTGTCAAAAAAATGCGCGCCACAGCAAGGGGATCGTCGCCTCGCGAAAGATGTGGCTCTTATGTTAAAGACTTTTCCAAAACGAGATGCTTATCGCCTAAACAACACGGTGATCAAAGAAGCGACTCGCAGAGCGAGACGAATCTTAGCATTAAGACATTTGCGAGGTGAGTCATTGGATGCCTGCAGAGTAACCCGAAAAGACAGCAGCTGAAATGATTGCGTTTTTCGATACAGTCAACGAGTAGAAGTTTTTCTCAAAGCCAAAGTCGCTAGTATTGTTGTGGCGAATTCGTAGGTCATAGCGCCCCAGGTGTAAGCAGACACTGGGTCGGTGATCAGGAGCGTTGAGTAGAGCCGCGCTAGCGCCAGTGAACCGATGCAAAAAATAAGCACTACCAATCCTGTTTTGTAAAAATTGGGATTCAGGGCTGCCAGGAGGCAGAATAGTCCAAGCCCGGTTTGTAGGCCGCCATACATTGCACTGATCTCGGCAATGGCGTCACCATTGTTCATGCTGAGGCCAGCATATTGGGCGGGAACATCCGGCGCGATAAGGCAGATCAGTCCGTATGAAATAAAGGTTACAGCAGAAACCCATAATACAATTTTTCCCAACACAGACTTGCTCTCCATGCGCTTACCTATCGACGTGGACTCTTCGTAGTATAAGACCGATCTTTGAGCGCTGACAAGCGAAGGCGGATGAAGGACAATGAACAGATAATATTTTAGCCGTTTAGATGCTTCAGTTGGCGGTACGACCTAGACTGATTTGGCTCTTATCGGCAGGCCAATCTTCCCAAACTTCAGGACAAGTTATGTCGCAACACGAATATGTTTTTGTCGCAGTGTCGATTATTCTGGGCTTGGCGATCACTCGAATGTTGCACACCGTGGGCATTTTGATCCGCGTTCACGACCGTGTGATATTCCACTGGGCGACCGCGCTTTGGTCTTTATGCGTTATGGCTTTCGTCTTGCAGTTCTGGTGGGTGGGTTGGGGGCTTCGCGAAGTAATGGAATGGCGGTTTATTGATTTTCTGGTACTGATTATCGGTTCAATTTTTATCTATGGGGCGGCGGAAATGGCCTTGCCGGTGCCCGACGATGACGGTGATGACGACGAGCTGGACTTTATTCGTCACAGCGAGGGTTTTGGTCGGCTGTCCGTTCTCTCGATGCTGATTTATCTATGTGTCGGTCCTTATGTCAATCTGGCAATCCGGCTAGAACCGTCCCCGACTGGCCTAGCATTGCTACTTCCGGCCGTCGGGATCGTGGTGATGCTGGCGATGATTTTATTCCCACGCAGCTTTCGATGGCTGTGTCCGGTATTCGCATCGTACGCGCTGTTGATTTTGTTTCTGACAGCCTGACGCGCGTCATCCAATGGGTGGTACTGCTATTCGGGTGGCAACGGATGGTACAGATCTGGTCAGGGGATTAGCGGTACACAGTGGTTAGCGGTGAGTGGGTGGCCGACTACCTGTGCTTGAGCTTGTTGACCCGTCAATAGTCGTAATCTAACGGCAGGGATCCTGCAGCCAGGTTGAAGCAGTAGCGTTTTTTCTACTAACAGAACTGTCGCCTCTGTCAGGGCAGATTAGCGCAGCGCGGCCTTATTTTTCAGGCCGTATAACGCGCCCGTTAGTACCACTAATCCAAGCAGCGTTCTTAAACGAGTGTCGTTGAGTTTTGTGGACTTCTTGACATCCATCCTGCACGCAATGCCCGCATCGGCGGCAACGACAGCAAGGTTGTGGTGCCCGTAAGCCACTTCCAGATTCTAGTCGCGTTTCTCGGGGTCCATGGCATAGAGGGACTGGGGACGGTCGCGGAAGGTTGAATCAGTCGGTCGGGTGCCAGAGCGTGAGCATCCCTTAATGCCAGCATATTGGATGTGGGCATCGCATCAAATGGGCCAAGGAAGCCTTGGTGATGAAACTGCGCAACTTGATCCGGGCTAAGGGCTGTTGGCACGCACGTCACCATGGCTTGAATCGGACTAAAAAAAATACCGACTCATGAGATTGGTCGCCAGAGAACATTCGGGTTTTAAGGCTTGGCAGACGACTCGTCATGATCGCGGCAAAACGAGTTCTCTGAGGGAGGTGTCTAGCCGAGGAGAAGCTATCGGTTTCCAGGCAATCATGGTGCGCGTATTCATCTGGGCACTCGAAGGAAACCGGAAGACAGTCCGATTCGGATCACGTAGTATCGGTAAAGCGCGCAGGCAAATCACGCGTGAAACCTAATAGGAGGAACCCATGGCAGAAGCCTTTATGGCCTATCCGGAGCTTCGAAACCCATTCGATGCGAAACCAATTCATCCTGAAGGCAGCGCAACCGTGCTGTATCAGGGCAAAACCATCACACTGTCCGAAACCGGCAGTGGCGACGAACTTTTGATTAACCCCAAAGATCTTGGGCAAATCAACGGTTTTGAAATTAAGCCGGAAGGAGCGTGTTTCAGAGAACTGTGCATCCCCTTGAATGACCAATTATTAGTTGAGCAAGATGGTAAGCAATGGTTCAATCTAACTGCCTTTGCGTCATTGTTAGGACAACCGTTTGTTGCGGATCATGAGGCCGGTGTTTGGAGCTTTGCTGAGATTCCAGCAAAACGCGAGAACATGATGCTGAACGCCCAGGCACCGGATCTTGAAATCACTGACCGCAAAGGGAAAGTGATCAGAATGTCTGATCTGAAAGGCAAAAAAGCGCTCATTGTGACTTGGTCCTCCTGGTGAGGCTGCTTTCTTGACGTGCCCGTGTGGCAACGTATATATGAAGAAATAAACGATCCGGACTTTGTCATCAGCTACCGCCCGTAGCCGGCGGCGAAGCCGCTGCGGCGAAGCCGCTGCGGCGAAGCCGCTTATATTCAAATTGTGGATGAAAATCATTTAATCAGCAGCGCCTTTAATTTCGTGAACGTGCCGTCCGCGGCTTGGATTGATGAGACGGGGCAAATTGTTCGAATTGATGAGGGCACCTACTCGATGCTCCATTCCTTTGGGGAGGGCGAGCAGGCGATTTCATTCGGCACGAATGTGTATGAGCCTGCCTTGAAAGACTGGGTGGCCAAGGGTGCTGACAGCGAGTACGTGCAGTCCGCGGCAACGGTTGCGGGCAATATCCGGCAGCACACTGCGGATCAGCAGAAAGCCGATGCAGCGTTTCGACTTGGCAATCTGTTTCGCAGACACGGCCAAGAAGCGAAGGCCGATGAGTACTGGGAGATGGCCAGGGCTTTGAATCCAGACAGCGTCAACTTTATTCGTCAGAACCTAACGCTCACCGAAGAAGGTTCAGCAGGCGAGACGTTTCGAGAGATGATGGGAGAGTACGTCAGTGCCGGCCGGGACTACTACCGACCGCTTGATATTAAACCCTGATCAATAGGGCGGGCATTCAGCCCGCCCGCGTTTCACCGCCTCGAAAGCTTTTTGGGCATGCGTTCGTCCGCGAGGGTCGGATGTTTGAAGCCGTCCTTTACGGCTTAACCGGTCACTTTTCCGAGCCGTTTTGCGTCTTCCGAATAGTGCGCATAGGACTGTTTCAGCGTTGCTGAATTGAGCAAGGTGGTCGCGATCACGTCGCCGGTTTTGGGGTCTTTGATCAAAGTTTTGACCCACATGGATTCGGTCCGGGCACTTTCGCCCAACCCAACGACCGCACGCTCTAATTGGTAAACTTGGCCAACAAAGAGCGGGCCTTTGATTATTTTAATTTCAAGATCGGCAAATAATCCAATCGAAGGCCCTTTAGGGCCAGTAAGACCATTTGGCGTGTGCGTCACCAATGGGCTAATCATTTCTATTGGGATAATGGCTTTTCCCCAGGGTGACGCGTGGGCTGCCTCAGTAAAATACCAACGGCAGGTTTCGGTAATCTTGTCCAATTTGTTGGCTAACGTGAAGGGATAGCTGTTGCCAAGATGTTGGTCATAACCCATTGTGACGGCCTCCGGTGAGGCCGACTGATCACCGATCTTCACATGTTCGAGTAAGACCAGATTATCCGGCGTCCCACGAGCCGACATCAAAGCCTCTAAACGGGTTTCTGGATGATCTGGACCCATCGACGCCGTGCCTTCGAGGACGGTCTCGCCCGATTTTTTCACCGCCCAAATTTTTGTAATATTGTCTGATGCGGTCGGCAATTCAACAAATGCTTGGACGGCTTCGCCTTCTACGACAACATTTTTAAAATGTGAGCTGATACAACCCGACTCGAACCAGCGGTCGCCCCAGATTTTATACAAAAGCGGGTCAAACTGTGAAAAATGCGTTGGGCCCTCAATGGGCGCGCCGCTAAACCCAAGCGCCTGGGCCTGATCATCGTCATGAATCGATAAATGGCCGCCGTACTCTTGTTCCGCTAGCATTTGTACTGGGAACCGAAAAGGGCCGGTCAGAACGCCGTCCTGTTCATGAATTTCTGTGTCGAAGGTCAACTGGGCCATGCTTGTCTCAAGGTTAAGGGTTCTCTTAGGATAGGTTTGGTCAGGGTAGAATTTCAAGTGCTATCGCGTAAGCGATTGAATTGTCTTCAGCGTTGATAACCCGCCCGCTGTTTGTACCGCGTCTGCAGCTGCAGGCGCCGGTCACCCGAGTCAGGGCAGGACAAGACGATGCGGTATTCGGGTTCTGACGCTTTGGGACGATGAACCGGATGCGGGGCACTGCTTGATCACGGGGATAACGATGTGGTTGCATTGACGGACCTACTCGGTTGACTGATCTCGAGGCCGAGCGAATCATGGCAATAAACGTGAGGCGAGATCTGTTCTGAGCATCTGCAAAAATGGGAATCGAGGATAAGGGGCTTGCGGTCGGGCACGACGCCGTGCCTCGACAAGGTGTCTTGACCACGCGTCATCGTTTTAGGGCTCTTCATACCAGGTGTTGTCGGAATGCTGTTTCATCCAGAAGTATGAATGCCAATAAAAACGGCCAGGTTCATTGCTCAACCGGGTGCAGTTATAACGCGCGCGCCCAGGTTTCAGGGGTGCTGTCGCCTGGATCACAATCGCACGGTTTTCAGCCTTGGGTTCGATGGCGCCGTCCGGGCCAAAACAGTTCAGCCCAGTAACACGGGTCAGTCCTAAGGCCGTGGCGTTAATCATCGGTTTGGTCTCAAGGCCTGTGAGGATGGGGTTGTGTAACGACGGCGCGCCTGGAAATGCCAGGGTCAGAACCTTGGTTTTAAAACTGTCGAGACCCGCGTAGGGTCCGCCCATCGGATAACGTGGAATAACCGGGGGCAGGGGCATCGATACCGCGCCGCTGTGTTGGCCAAATACTAAAAAGCCCTCAGCTTGCAGTTGGGTTACGAGCGCAGGATAGTATTCGCCGTACGGTAGGGCGTAGTGTTTTGGCCCGACGCCGAGGTGCGCATCAAGGGTCTCTTGAGCGCGCAGGGCGTCTTGCACGAACTCGTCTGACCAAGCGTCATTCGTCGTGTTGCTCGGTTTTCTGGCCCAGTGCTGGTGGCCGGTGCTGTGATTGGCAATCTCGGCGCCTTCAGCCTTCATTGCCTTCAACTCATCCCAAGCCAGGTAGCGCCCACCGGGTCTGCCGACAAGGTCTGTCGCCACAAAAATAGTGAAGGGCCAGCCTCGTGCGCGCAATAAAGGAAAGGCCTCGGTAAAAATACTTCGATAGGCATCGTCAAAGGTGATCGCGACCTCAAGTGCGTTCGCTTCGGCATCACCCGCCTTGGATTGCGCGAGGTGCTCGCTGAGCGCAACAACCTTAAAACCAGACTGAGCCAAGTGCTCGAGATGCGCAGCAAAGATTTCGGGTTTTGTGCTGGTCGAAAACGGGGTGTCTGTCGCAATGTGGTGGTACTGCAAAATCACCAGCGCATGTCCCGAGTTGGGCATGAGGCAGAATAAGAGGGCTGAGATCAGCATAACGCGATAGGTGGTAATCATTTCAGATCAGTTCTCCTCGGTGTTAAACTCTGCGCCGAAACCCTAGAGTACTCCGTTATGCCCGATCAGTCTCCCGAAGCTAAAGCCAAGCGCGAGGGCATTAAACTCGAGAAACGGTTGCGCCGAGAGGTCGGCCGCGCGATTGGGGATTTCAACATGATCGAGGCGGGCGACAAAGTGATGGTCTGCTTGTCTGGCGGCAAAGATTCCTACGCGATGCTCGATCTTTTGATGACGCTTAAGACCCGGGCGCCAATTGATTTTGAGTTGGTGGCGGTGAACCTCGACCAAAAGCAGCCCGGATTTCCTGAAACCGTTTTGCCCAACTATTTGACAGATCTCGGGGTCGATTTTCACATTCTGGAAGAGGATACCTATTCCTTGGTTACCGAGATGGTGCCGGAAGGTAAAACCTATTGTGGATGGTGTTCGCGATTTCGCCGAGGGATTCTCTACCGTTTTGCCAAGGCGCAGGGGTTTACCAAGATCGCGCTCGGCCATCATCGCGATGACCTGATTGAGACCTTGTTCCTCAATATGTTTCACGGTGGCAAATTGAAGTCTATGCCGCCGAAATTATTGTCTGATGATGGCGGCAATGTCGTGATCCGACCGCTGGCCTACTGTAAAGAAAAGGACTTGATCGATTATGCTGATCTGCGCGCCTTCCCAATCATTCCCTGCAATCTCTGTGGGTCTCAGGATAATTTGCAGCGGCAGGTGATTAAGGAAATGCTGCTGGCTTGGGATAAACAGTTCCCGGGCCGAATCGAGACGATCTTTCGCGCTTTGTGCAGCGTTGCGCCGTCACAGCTTCTAGACCGATCGCTGTTTAATTTCGAAGATCTTAGTGCAAAGCCGCAGCGGTTGTTAGACCTCGTTAACCTTGGGTAACTCGAGTTTTGGCGCCAGGCTCTAATCGATACAGGCGGTGGTAGACCAAGGAAAGACCAAGGAAAGCCAAGGAAAGCCCAAGGAAAGGCCAAGGAAAGGCCAAGGATAGAACGAGGTTGACGCCCTAGCATGAATATCCCATTTGAATCGCTCAGTGCGGCAGCCCAACAGGGCCTAATCGAAGCCTTCGTGCTGCGCGAAGGCACGGATTACGGCCAGATTGAATACAGTTTTGAAGAAAAGTGCCTAGCGGTTCGATCGCAATTGGCGGCTGGTAAGGCGGTGATCGAATTTGATCCAGGCAGTGAAATAGCGTTGATCGTATCGGTCGATGCGGTAACCGAAAAAAAATCAGTGCATCGCTTCGAGAATGGTGATCCGCTCTGAGCTCTCGAGCAATGGGCCAATTTCTGTGAGAACTCGGCGGCGCTCGTCAGAGCCATACCAGGCCTGCCAATCCACTAATCGTTCCCATTTGGACAAGATGATCCTGCGGTGGGAGTTCTCGGTTTCTTTTAACGACTCGCCGCCCAAGCAGCCCGGCGCCTCATTGACCGAATGAATCACGCGCCGGATCGTGCAATCGTAGTAATGAGCCAAACCTTCAGCGATCTGACGTTCTATCAATACTTTGATCATGGCGGCCCCCTAACGGTTGCGCGCGATTATACTCATGCAGCGGCCGGACTCAACCTTTGTGTCATAATGCCAAGCGCGAATTGAGAGGTTGACCATGGATGCCGATTACGAATTAGATGCTCAAGGCTTGCGCTGCCCGGAACCGCTCATGCTATTGAGGAATAAAGTTCGAGATATGGCCGCGGGTGAAGTGATTAAAATACTCGCAACCGATCCCTCAACCAGCTGGGATTTCGACAACTTTTGCCGCTTTATGAACCATGAAATGCTCGCCAAAACCGAGAGCGAGACGGGCTATCAGTACTGGATCAAAAAAGGATGAGCGGGGACGGCCAGGCAAACTGCTACTTTGCTTATGGCAGTAATATGGATGTTGCGCGGGTGCAAGCGCGCGGCATGGGGTTCACAGGCCGCTGTGCGGGTCGGCTCCCAGGCTATCGCTTGGTGTTTAACAAGCGTGCCCAGGGGCAGCGTGGGGTTGCGCATGCCAACATTGAGCGATCAGGCTCAGGCCTCGTCGAGGGCGTGCTCTACACGTTGAGTGGCCCTGAGGGAATTACCCAGATGGATCCCTATGAAGGATATCCGCAGCGCTACGACCGCGCGATTGTGTCAGTTGAAACAGCGGCTGGGCCGTGCAGGGCTTGGGTTTATGAAGCGAATTCGCACTGTATTGACGCCCATTGTAAGCCCGCCCAAGGCTATTTGAATCATTTATTGGCCGGCGCTGAGTTTCTGTCAGCGCCTTATCTTGCGGGCCTACTGGCGACCCCTGTCGCCGAAACAGAGCCTGGACGGGCGTGATGCAAGCGAATCAGGTCATCGAGATCTTCAATCAAAGCCTGGGCGCGCGGTATGGCGTGGCATTAATCGGAGGTGGCGACGAGCCTTTTTATCGCGCTCGGCAGGATACAACTGCCGCGGTGATTGTCTTTCGAGCGGACTTTAGCGCGAGCGCGCTGCATGAAGTTGCCCATTGGTGCTTGGCGGGCCGGCGGCGTCGGCAATTAGATGACTATGGCTATTGGTATCTTCCAGCGCGGAATGCACCGCAGCAAGCGGCTTTCGAGGCTGTCGAAGCCCGGCCCCAGGCGTTGGAATCGCTCTTTGCCGAGGCCGCAGGCGTTGATTTCCAAGTCAGTACCGATGATGTGGCGCAACTACCGAGCGAACCTTTCAAGGCGAAGGTCGCCTCTGAACGATGCTTGATGCGTCAACGACTGCCGTTGCGGGCAACGTGCTTTTTAGATGCATTGGTCGATGCAAACCCCGGAAAAGGCCCTCCACTGTCACGGTCGGTTCCGGCCCAGCCCGAATTGAACGATAAAGCCAATCAACAAAAACAGGAGCATTGGGCATGAGCTTTCCAGGAACCATGATTGTGCAGACCGGGTTTGATCCGGCTGAGGACCATATTGGACCCTTTTACTTTGAGCCCAAGGATAGCGATGGCTTTGGTGGCTATGGTTTTCAACTGAAAGCCACGCATTGCAATGCGATGGGGTCGGTCCATGGCGGCGTTTTAATGACCTTTGCAGATTTCGCACTGTGTATGGCGGCAACCGATCATTACGAAACCGAGACCTGTGTGACGGTTAGTTTTTCCTGCGAATTCCTCCGAGGGGCCGACCTGGGTCAGATTATCTCTTGTCAGCCTAGGATTAACCGAAAAACAGGCTCGTTGGTCTTTGTCTCGGGTGAGTGTGTGGTCGACGGTGAAGCTTGCTTTAGCTTCAGTTCAGTGGTGAAGCGGCTCAGTCTTGATCGGCTTCGTTGATGCAGACGAGCGGTAAGAGACTTCGCGTTGGTCTTCTGATGAACCCTTGCGCGGGCATTGGTGGACCGGCGGGCTTGAAGGGCAGTGATGGGCCGGCCGTGCAGGCGCGCGCGCGCGCACAAGGCATTGAGAGTCAGGTCTGCCGCCGGGTTGTGATGGCATTACAGCCGTTGCAAGCAGCGCTCGGCGAGATTCACTGGGTGACGTGCAGTGGCGCGATGGGCGAGTCAGCGCTCAAGGATTTGGGGGTCGAGGATGGCGAAGTCGTGTATGTTGCGCCTAGTGTAACGAAAGGCCTCGACACCCAGCAGGCAACCCGGGCGTTGCAAGCGGCGAAGCTGGATTTGCTGCTGTTTGCCGGTGGCGACGGCACGGCGCGTGATGTGCTCGATGCGGCGGCTGCAGATCAAACCATTTTAGGCATTCCGTGCGGCGTAAAAATGCATTCCGGGGTGTTCGCAAATCATCCGCTGGCGGTTGCGGAAATCATTCAAGACATGATGGCTGGTCGACTTTTGTCTGCAGTTCTGGGTGAAGTCCGCGACATAGACGAAGTTGCTTTTCGGACCGGCCGGGTTTTGGCGAAGTTTTATGGCGAATTACAGATTCCCGCGGCACTGAGTTACATCCAGAGCACCAAGGTGGGCGGGCGCGAGTCTGAAGGCTTGGCTCAGCAAGAAATCGCCGCAGACTTTGTTGAATCAATGCAGCCCCAGGTGACCTATTTTATGGGAAGTGGTCAAACGGTTGCGGCCATTATGGCGGCACTGGGTTTACCGAACACGCTCCTTGGGGTCGATGTCATCTGTCATTCTGCGGTCTTACAAGAGGACGTGACATCATTGGATCTACTGCGTTGGACCACCCAGGGTCCTTGCCGAATTGTGGTCACGGTCATAGGGGGGCAAGGTCATGTGTTTGGCCGAGGCAACCAGCAGTTTAGTCCCGAGGTCATTCGGGCGGTCGGTCTGCCGGCAATCGACGTGGTGGCTACCAAGACCAAGCTTGAGGGCTTGCAAAGGCCTTACGTGATTGTTGATACGGGCGATCAGGATTTGGATCAAACGCTGTCTGGCGTTCACCGAATTCGGACAGGCTACAACGATGCGGTATTAATGCGTTGGGGAACGCGGGGTTAATCAGCCTGAACGGGTGCTCGATGGCGCTCAAATCGGCGTAAAACCACCCAAACGGTCTTTGAACGGGTTCAACCCTTGATATCAGCGGTATGATCCATTAATGCTAAGACAAAACTATTCTCAAAAGGACGCTCAGCGATGAAAAAACGGTTATCAATAATTGCCAAGCAGGGCCTCGTGATCCCGATGCTGCTTCTACTCTGGAGTGCGCAAGGCCTGGCGGATTCGGCTTATAACTTGAACGTTGCGGCATCGGTTGTGGGCGTGACATCGACCAAGAATGATCGCATCAGCGAGCGCCACCAGATTAAATTTGAACAAGGCTCGGTATCGAGCACCGGGCAAGTCCAATTGGTCATCGACCTCCTGACAACAGAAACCAATATCCCCATTCGAAACGAACGCATGCAGAAGCACCTGTTCGCAGACGATCCTTTGGCGGTGGTGTCGGCGCAATTGTCATCAGCGGTTTTTGCCAAGGCGCGAGCGGGCCAGGCAGGTTCTGAATCTGTCACCGTGACCCTGGCTGTAAACGGAACCGTTCAAGACCTTTCAATGATAATGAACCTTGAACGTGATGCCAGCGGCGGACTGATCGTGACCGGCAAGACAGAGATTGATGTGAGCGACCTCGGATATGGCGCTGGCATCGAAGCCTTGCGCAGTTTGGCAGGGTTGCTAAGGATCAGTACGCGGGTGCCGGTGGACTTTGTGTTGCATTTTGATGACTGATCATTTGATTGAAAATCGACGATTTTGGGACGCCTATGCGCCGGAATGGGTCGAACGAGGTGAAGCGGCCTGGCTCGCAGAGACCCCCTACTGGGGTATTTGGGCGACGCCGGAATCCCAGCTGCAACTGATTCCTGAGCGTCTTGTGGGCCGGTCAGTTGTCGAACTCGGGTGTGGTACAGGCTATGTGTCGCGTTGGTTTGAACAAAGAGGCGCCCAGGTCACAGGCGTTGATTTGTCAAACCAACAATTGGTCACGGCCAAAGGCTTTGCGCGGCGGTTTGAATCAGAGATCACCTTCATCCTGGGCAATGCTGAGGCCACCGCCTTACCAAAGCATTGCGCGGACATTGTGGTCAGTGAATATGGCGCTGCAATTTGGTGTGATCCGTATCAATGGATTCCTGAGGCGGCAAGACTCTTGGTCCCCGGTGGCCGTTTAATTTTTCTGGGCCATTCACCTTGGGCAATGGTGTGTACAGATGACGAGGGTGACGCGGTATCGAATGCCATGAGGCGGAGCTACTTTGACCTGCATCGAATGGATTGGACCCGTGCACCCATTGACCCGGGTGGGATCGAGTTCAATTTGCCTTTGTCAAAGTGGTTTACGTTGTTCCGGGCGCAGGGCTTTCGAGTTGATGACTATCAGGAGATTCAGGCGCCGGCAGTCAGGTCACCCGACCGCTTTTCGACCTCGTGGGAATGGGCGCGGTCCTACCCCTCTGAGCAGGTGTTTAAGCTCACTAAAGTGTAATCCTGGGGCGCCGCACAGGGTTAATGCCTGGTGGTGGCGCAGGGTTAGCTTTCGCCTCGGGGCATTGTGGCCCGAACGTCAGGGTCGAAGCCGCTAGCGACCCATTCGCCCTGGGCACTGTTCCAGTGGGAGAAGTATCGGCGAATCTCGGGGTCAGGATGCTCGATCAACCGTTGGGGAATCAGGTTCCAATCTGTTAACGAAGGACTGGGTGCCCGGATGTACCGAGATGTGGTCGGCAAACTGCTGCTTAAAAAGCTGCCCCGGGCATAATATTGATGCCAGGTTCGTCTGCCTTCAATACCGTTGCCATCAAGGCGGGTGTGAAATAGGGCTGTGTCGTAGAGAATACAGGTGCCCGCCGGCCCATGGATCGGTTGTTCGATGTAATCTGGGCCCAAGGCCTCAAAGGCGGCCTGAAGTGATTCAAACCGATGACTGCCTGGCACCACACAAAAGGCGGGACTGATCGGGGTGACCGGGGTTAAGTAGTGAATACTGCATAGGTAGTCGCATGGCAGGTAAGGCGCGCGCAAATGGCGATCTTGCAACACCGCATCATGGTGAAAGTTCATGGTGCCCAGACCCGCGTTCGGTGGCGTTTCCCGGAGATTAAATTCGCTCCAGCGCACGTGCTCCGTGCCGCCCAAAAGCATGGCGATCAATGAAAAGCTCCCAGGATGCCTCAGATATTGATCGAGTTCCGGGAAGTCGAGTAACGGCTGACTCAGAATCAAGCCCTGGTTTCTATGATGAGGCTTGCGCTTTTCACCCAACCCCCAAAGATCTGGACGTTGCGCCTGGCTGCGCTGAATAAATTGATTTAAATCATCGACCTCCTGAGCGCTAATCGCCTGTTCCAGCACGACATAGCCCCATTTTTCGAAATGTTCGGCGGCGCGCACAGATTGGGTGTTTAAATCAAAACAGGTGACCGGGTTAGGGCTTAATCGGCCAAAGCCTTGGGCGGCGAGCTCAGGGTTTCCGGCTTGATTTTGCTGTGGTGTCAACGAAATTGGCATGGTTAAATGTGGCTTGAATCAGCACTTGGGTCAAGACTAAAAATACGTCCCAAAATGACCCCAAGAAAGAGAATGCGGCAGACCGAATAGAAATTTTTTATTGAAAGGTCAAATCACCCAGTACGCATCAGGGGCTTTTAGCGTTGGAATCAAATTGTAGCGTTGGAATCAAATTGTTAAGGAACAGATGATTAAACGGCTTCGAAATTTCATAACCGCCCAGTGGCTCTTACTCCTTGCCTTGACGGTCTTTGTTCCGGTCAGTTTCGCGGAAATTAGTCACGTGAGTGCGGGTAACCGTTACACCTGCATTATCAACGATGGGGCCGTCGAATGCGGCGGGGAAAATACGGTGGGCCAACTCGATGTACCGCTGCTCAGTGGTGCCCGAGAACTCAGCGCTGGCGCGCGGGGAACGGTCTGTGCGATTTCAGATGCTGGCCTGGGGTGTTGGGGGCGACAGTCAGATGGCTTGTTGGATGTGCCGAAGCTTGTGAACCCAATGAAGGTTTCAGTGGGTAGTCGCCATGCGTGCGCGCTGGATGATGATGGGGTGCGCTGCTGGGGCTTAAATGACTATGGTCAGCTCAATGTTCCTAAACTTGTCAAGGTTACCGAAATTGCTGCGGGTGATGATTTCAGTTGCGCCATCGCCGACGGTCTGATTCGTTGTTGGGGCGCGGACCACGATGGCAGCCTCGAGCCGCCAGAATTCAAAGGCTTAGAAGTTTTAGCGGTGAGTACGCATGGCTGCGCTGCCAGTCGTAATGGCCTGGCTTGCTGGGGCCCCAGTGATTTTGGCGAGAGTATTGCGCCGCCCTTTATTGAGATTTCAGATATTGGGGTTGGCGGTCTGCATTCCTGTGTGATCACCTCGGGGAAAGTGAAGTGTTGGGGTTTTGGAAATCAAAATCAGTTGTTGGTGCCAGAGATTAAAAATCCCAGAATGCTGGGCTTAGGCAGTGGTCATAGCTGTGCGGTGGGGGATGACGGCTTAGTCTGTTGGGGCCGCAAGCGCAGTTATTTGAATGAAGACGAGGTCATGGCCTTTGTGGGCGGCGTTGTCGCACCACCGAAGCCCGAGACCGTCAGCTTGTATGATTATTTCAAACGGCCGCGGCCGGTGCTGATCGAAGAAAAAGGGCCGCTTGATTATGCCGATGACTTGCCGGTACTGCGCGCCGTCACCCAAAGTGGCGTCGTGATCAGTACAGGCAGTACCCACAGTTGCCATTTGAAGGTGGGGTTGATTGAGTGCTTTGGTGATAGTGATGTGGGTCAAACAGCGGTGCCCGGGTTGACGAACCCTCGGCAAGTCAGTACCGGGTTTGATTTTAGTTGCGCGATCGCCGATGAAGGCGTGGTCTGCTGGGGCGACAACTCTAGAAATCAAGCCAACGCGCCCTTCACCATTAATCCGATTCAAATCGCAACCGGTGGGCGACATGCCTGCTTGCTGGACGGCGCGACGGTCGATTGTTGGGGCTGGAATTTTAATGGCCAAACGGATGTGCCACCGACACTGCGCAACCCACGGCAGGTCACGGCAGGCCTGTACCACAGTTGCGCGCTCGATGATGACGGGGTGCAGTGTTGGGGATCCAATACCTATGGGCAAACGGATGTGCCGGCGCTCGTGAATCCAAAATACATCAGCAGTGGATTGGGCAATCATAACTGTGTGGTCGATGATACCGGTGTTGTTTGTTGGGGGGATGACGAACACGGTCAAGCCCAGGCGCTGCCTTTGGTTCGACCCACCGATGTCAGCGTGGGCTATGAGCATACTTGCGCATTGGATGAATCAGGGGTTCAGTGCTGGGGTAAGAATTCACAAGGCCAATTGGATGTACCGGCCTTGGACGACCCTAAACAGGTCAGCGTGGGCGGAAATTATAGTTGTGCAGAAGATGCCACGGGGCTGGTCTGTTGGGGCTATATGGGATTCGAGGCCGTACAGGTTTCCGAAAATTTCTAACCTAGCGACCCAATTGGCTTACTGATATGTTGACAAGACGGGCTTGGCAAATGTGCTTAAGTTCACCTGAGTCCTTGTCATAAACAGCAAACAGTACAGCGCGATCTATGCAGGCTGCGCCTGCTTTGCTAATGATCAGTGCGCGCTCATTGCACGCTCTCTAGCAACTCATTGCAGCTTGCGCTAAGCTCGGCCGCGTCCTAAATTGCTGAGACCAATAAGCATCCCTTATGTCTGATTTCGAAACCATTCGCCTTGAACGCCGCCCCCCATTGGGTCTGATCACCATTGATCGGCCCGAAAAACACAATGCCATTTCATTGCAGGTTCTGGCGGAACTCAATCGGGCCGTTGATCTCCTTGCTCGTGAAGATGACATCCGGGTGATTAGTTTTTGGGGCGCGGGCGGTCGAGCGTTTGCGGCGGGTTCTGATTTAAATGAAGTGGCTGATCGAGATTTGAAAAAAGGCATGGAGCCCATTGTTCAAGGGCTTGCGGCGAAGCTTGAAGAATTACCGAAAGTCACCATCGCGGCGATCGATGGCATTTGCATGGGGGGCGGTCTTGAGGTGGCCTTAGGCTGTGATCTCAGGGTTTGCTCGCCAAGTAGTCGCTTTGGAACCCCTGAAGGCAAGCTCGGCATCATTCCAGGTGGGGGTGCTACAGCGCGATTGCCCCGCCTCATCGGAAAAGGCTGGGCACTTGAGATGTTGCTAATGGGCGAACCGGTCTCGGCCGAGCGGGCCTTGCAAATCGGCTTGGTAACCCGGGTGGTTGAATCCGATGCGTTGGTAGCGGAAGTCACCAAAATGGCCAATCATTTGGCGGGCTTTGCGCCCTTTGTCCCGCATTTCATGAAAGTGATGGTGCAGCAGGGTCTCGAGGGTAGCTCGGTCGCGGCGTTAGCGATGGAGAAATTTGCCCAAAGTGCCTTATTGCAAACCGACGATAAGCAAGAGGGGATCGACGCGTTCTTAAATAAACGCGTCCCAAACTTCAAAGGTCAGTAGCGGCGATCAGGCTCGCGTCTTTAGCGCTCGAGCAGTTCCGCAACCGATTGATAATCCCGGTCCAGGCATTGGCCTTCAGCAAAGGTGTCCCACGCGGTTTGGTTAATACTGTCGCCATTTCGATAGGTCAGTCCGTAAAGCGCTTGGCAGCGTCCCATTAAATCAAATCGAGTATCTTGTTCGAGCTTGGCGAGCAGACGTTTTAACGTCAGCGCCGCTGGACTGCTGACAACCCCTTGGTCGTTATCACTGTCGAGAATGAGGAAGCGCTCGATGCCATCGGATTCTTGCCAGACCGGCCATTTCGGTTGCGGCTCTGGCAGTCCTAGATTCGGGTCCCCGGTGTAAGCAAATGACGCCCAGTAGTTGCGCATCTGCTGAGACAAACGATCAGCGGCTTCGGCGCCATCCCCAATCACAAATTTTGCGACCAAGGTTTGCTCCATGGCCTTCGGGAATAAAAACAGCAGTTCCATAGCGTGACCTGCGCCCAGTAGGTCGGCGTAGCTTAGATTCTGAATGGTTGGTAATTCATCCCAATCGAAGCGATAGGTAAATATATTTGATGACTTTGAGTTAGGCTGCGCGCGACGTCATCGGTTGCTCTAAGCTTCCAGAAGCCACTGCCGTATTCACTCATCGCTTGGTAATAATCTGGGTTTTTGATTGCCAGCGGCATTCGGTCAATGAACGACCAAAGACCATCGGGTTGGCCCCATTCAACCAAATGCGGATTCATGGCATTAAACAGTTTTGTTTCATCGCGATTGGTCCCGACCAGAACGGGAATTTTAGTCCGGTCTGGGTCCTTGAGCGCGCCGACAATGCCGTCGGCGCGAACAACAACGCCATCCGGAAATACGCGTGTCATCCCGAGTTGCCGAGGTTTCGCAGCTTGCTCTGCCTTCAGAAGGTTGGCTGGTGATTGTGCCCGCAGATAGTTCGCGATTTCGGGGGCCGCCATCGTAGCAAGGTGCTGTTTCGCGCCGGCTAAGTCTTTAGCGATGCCGGCATCAAGGAACAGGCGGTACAGGATTTCTTGACTGCTGATCGTGCCAGAGATTCCAGTGCTCGGATAATCGCTTTCGGCCTCATTGAGATCGGCGACAGAGATGATCCCACTTTGAATAATGGCTTTTTGAAAGAGACCATCAGCCAGTGGGGATGCCAGCAGGGCTGCGACATTATGGCCGCCGGCAGATTCACCAAAGATTGTTACGTTGTTGGGATCACCGCCAAATTCGGCGATATTGTCCTGCACGAAATGCAGTGCCGCGATGGTGTCGAGGGTGCCAAAATTACCGGAATCATCGGATGCGGTCGTGGGGCCGTCCCGCAGGGCAGGGTGTCGAAACCATCCGAATGAGGCGAGCCGATATTGAATGGTGACCACGATGACGGCTTGCTCGGCCACAAGATGACTGGGAATATAAGTTGCGGCAGAGCCTAACGTATTGGCGCCACCATGAATCCAAACCATGACTGGATAACTCTTACTCTTAAAGTCAGCAGGCGCTTTAATATCCAAGTAGAGACAGTCCTCCGAACCGACAATCCCATCCCCTGGCTTTGTAACCAACCGCTTTGAAAACAGGCGGGTGCGTCGTCAAGGGCAATGTGGGTTTCCGTCCAAGGCAAGGGCGGTTGCGGCGCGCGCCAGCGCAAAGCCTCGATGGGCGGTTGCGCAAAGGGAATACCCCGCCAGATTGAAAGTGCGCCTTCTTGGGTGCCGACAACCGGGCCAAACGTGGTTGAACGGCGGGTGTCTTCGTCAATCCCTGAGCCACAGCCAGCGAGCAATAGCAGTAGCGACAATCGCAAAGCAAGTCCTAGCGGCATGATTTTCTCTGGGTTTTGGTAGAGAACCGTTATAGTCTTTTGAAGCCTTTAGCGCAAACAAAAGCCTTTAGCGCAAAGAAGCGCTATGAGTCCCAATCAGCGCTCTGCGCGCCCGGGACTTCCAACCAACCCGATGGGATGTTCAACCCTCAGACCCACGATTACGGCTCATCAATTGTTGGCTAGTGGAACGGCGCAAAGACCTCGTTGATAAGGCGATCTAAGGTCTCGACCGGGTGATCACCCAGATTAAAGTCTGGGACAATAAACTCATCGACGCCAAGTTCGCGATAGGCGCCGATAGTATCTTGTAGCGCTTGGACTGACCCGGCGATGGTTGCTTGGGCGTTACCACGCATTTTTTCGGCAAAAGCGTCATCATCTGTTAAAAAAACCAACGCCACCGCGGTGCGCTTTAAGGTGCTTGGGTCTCGCCCGAGCCGCTCGCAGTGGGCATCGAGCACAGCGATTTTGTGTTTTAGCGTGGCAACCGTACCCCAGACGTTCCATTCATCGGCGTACTGGGCCGTGATTCTTAAGGTCACCTTCTCACCGCCACCACCAATCAGGAGCGGTAGCGGCTTTTGAATCGGTTTGGGTTCAAGCGGGGCATTGGTTAATTGGTAAAAGCGGCCTGAAAAATCAGCTGATTCGGTTTCAAAAAGTTGTTTGATGGCCTGGCAGGCCTCTTCCAGTCGAGCCAGACGTTCCGGGACAGTATAAAAGGGCAGCCCGTATTTCAGGTGTTCATTTTCCTGCCAGCCCGCGCCGAGACCCAACACCATTCGACCGCCACAAATGTGATCAATCGTTGCGGCCATTTTGGCCAGCACTGCGGGATGCCGATAAGTATTGCCGGCAACCAATGAGCCAAATCGGATTCGAGGCACTTGGGCTGCAATGGCGGCCAGCGTCGTAAAAGCCTCGGGCCAAGGCGCGCTGGTATCGTCGGCATTCGGCATAAAATGATCGGCCAACCAAAACCCATCCCAACCGGTTTTCTCGACATGTTGGGCAAGGCTGAGCGACGTTGCAAAAGGGTGGGTTGGTCTTGGCCAGAAGCTGAATTTCATGACAGGGTCCTTGTTATCAGGGTGAACTCGGGGAAACCCCCGAATTAGATGTTAAACGGAACACGTCCGAGCATCGTGACCCTGTATCGCATGTCCCTTGGCCTGTGTCTACTAACGGAATCACTCAATGCCCCGGGCGAAGACCGTCACCCGGTTTCCGCAAGGGCGCCGTTTAAGCGCCTAGATAAGTCGCAGCTTAATGAGCGCAACGCCGAAAATAAGGCGAAACCGTAAAGGCCATAGATTCATTCGGTCTAATCGCCGAAACGCGTATCATCCTAGTGGCGAAAGACCGAAAGACCGAAAGACCGAAAGACCGAAAGACCGAAAGACCGAAAGACCGAAAGGCTGAGCCAGCTGAAGGCGCCGCCCAATCTGCTGGTTTTCCGTTTAGGGCCTCGTAATTTTTGTAATGACCGCTTATGCTCATGGCCTCTTTAAAAGCGTGAAAGCACTATGAAGCATGAGCAAAGCCTCACCATTGGCAGCTATTTTCTAGCTGCGGCCGAACGATGGCCTCAGTCTGATTTTTTGATTTTCCCCAATCATCGTCACACCTACGACAGTATGAAGGCCGCTGTTTTATTGCGCGCTGCGAGTTTCAAGGTGTGCGGGGTTGGGCAGGGCGATCATGTTGGCTTACTCATGGCCAATTGTCCGGAGTACATCGAATGTCTATTGGGTTTACAGTGCCTGGGCGCCATTGCGGTGCCGATGAACGCGCGTTACAAACCCCAAGAGCTGGCATATGTTGTCAGCAACGCCGAACTAAAGATTATCGTGACCCATGATTTGATCAGCGAGTATGCTGATTTTGGGGCGCTTCTGCTCGAGGCGCAAGCGATTGCGACGCCCGAGCGACTTGAGCTAATGGTGATGTTGGGCGCGCCGCGCGATGGCTTTATGCCGCAGGCGATCTTTGAAGCACAGGCCGAACAAATTGATGCAGCGGCGGTGCTAGAAACCCTGCAAGGTTTATCGGTTGATGATACCGCCATCATGATGTACACCTCAGGCACGACAGCCCACCCGAAAGGGTGTCCGCTACACCATGAAATGTTGGTTCAAAACGGCATTAACATGAATCAAAGCCGTTACTTTCTGACCGATCAAGACCGGTTTTGGGCGCCATTACCGATGTTCCATATGGCGTCTATTTTACCGATGCTGTGCTGTATTGACGCGGGTGCTGCGCTGTTATCGATGGTTCATATGGACGCGGGTGAAAGCCTTGCCATGATGGAGGCAGAGCGGGCAACGGTTGCGTTCCCGTCCTTTCCCACGATCACTGCGGCATTGATTGCGCATCCGGAATTTGAGCGCCGGGATCTCTCTTCAATCAAACGGCTCAACAACGTTGCGCCGCCGGACGTGCTCAGACAGTTTCAAAAGGCGTTCCCCCAGTCCGTCCAAACCGGTGCTTACGGCTTAACCGAGGCGGGCGGCGTGATTGCGTTTAATCATCCCGATGAAACCCTTGAAAGCCGCGTGACCACCTGCGGCAAGCCGATGCCGGGCTTGGAAGCTAAGATCATGCATCCGGAAACTGGCGAGGCCTGCTTGCCCGGCGAGCGGGGCGAAATCTGGCTTCGCGGTTACGCTATTTTTAAGGGTTATTTCAAATCCCCTGAAAAAAACCAGGAGGCGTTTGAGGATGGCTGGTTTCGAACGGGCGATCTCTGCATCATGCGGGCTAGCGGCGAGATCGAGTTCCACGGCAGAATCAAAGACATGTTGAAGGTGGGTGGGGAGAATGTGGCGGCGATCGAAATTGAATCGCTGATCTCAAAGCATCCTGCGGTCAAAATGGCCCAGGTGATTGGGGTGCCGGATGACCGTTTGTCCGAAGTCGCGGCCGCATATATTGAATGCCACGATGGGCAAACGGTGACCGAAGCTGAACTGATCGAGTACTGTCAAGGCAAAATAGCCAGTTTTAAAATGCCGCGATACGTCCGATTAGTGCAGACGTGGCCGATGTCGGCAACCAAAGTACAAAAATTTGTGCTGCAGCAATGGTTCGCTGCCGAAGTCAGCTAGCGCTCGGGTCTTGTTTGGGATATCGGCCGAGCATTAACACGAGAATGACCGAGCAGGTAAAGGCGCCGGCGCCCAAAGCAAAGCCAGTACGATAGCTCTGCGTGATCTCATAAAGCTCTGCAAAGAGCGCTGGCGCGATGCCTGATGCGGAGGCAAGGGCTGCGTACAAAAAACCGTAAATTTTGGCGTAATGTTTTGGCCCGAAGTAGGTCACGGCGAGGAAGGCCATAAGATCAAGTTCCGCGCCAGCCGCGAATCCCAGCAAGATCGCGGCAATCTGAGCATTGACGAGCGTTAGATCGTTCCAGAGCAGCAAACAGCCTAAAATAGGCATTGAGATCGCAATGGCGGCCACACCGGGCGCCCAAAATCGATCCACACAGAATCCGATGACCAAACGGCCGACAATGACCGCGGTGCCAAATAAGCTGATGGTTTGCGCGGCTGCGACCGGTGAGACTCCGATGTCTGTGAGCGCGGGAATCATATTGGGTACGATCCCGGATTGGGCGATATAGACCAGAAAAATTGAGACCAGCAGAACCCAAAAGCGATAACCCGATACGGCCTCGGTCAGGGTTAACCCCCAATCCGCGGTCTGAGGTGTAACGGTTTGTTCGTCGGTCACTTGACCGGGCTTGAAGTAGAAAAAAACCAAAGGCCAAGCAAAGACAATGGGTAAGAGCGCAAGCGCAAGATAGCCCACCCGCCAACCGTAGTTGGTGAGTACCCACGCGATGACCGGTGGCACAAGAATGGCGCAAAGCCCGGTACCGCTCAGGACCAAACCGAGGGCTAACCCGCGATGGCGATGAAAATTAGTGGTGACGGCGGTGGTCCAGGTGACCGGAATCGTGCCAGCGCCGAGCAGCGCCATGGCCGCATAGGCCGCATAAAATTGCCAAAGTTGTCCCGTTGTAAACGCGGGGATCAAAAAAGCAACACTCAGGCCTGCAAGCCCAAACAGCGCAACGATCCGCGCGCCATGCCGATGAATCAACAGTCCAATGACGGGGGAAGTCAGGACCCCCATGCCGGTGCTGAACAAAAGCGACAACTGAAACTCAGACCGGGACCACCCGAACTCCTCGGTCACCGGGACCACGAACAAGCCCATCGTATAAAACGGCAGCACGATCGAACTACAAATCACGCCAACGCAGGCCGCAATTAAAAGATAAGGCTGGCGGGTGATTTCATTGGATGGCAATTTTGACCAAACAGTCATGCAGGGCTCTCTGTTGCTTTTCTCTAACGCTAATCGATTCGAAGGACGATTCCTAGCATTGGTCTGTGGGGCCGCTTTTTTCGACGGTTTTAAGTCGACATTGAACCTCGCAATGAGGTGGCAGGCCCCCTCGCTGTGTGGCTATGATGTCGGAATCGGTTTGCAGGATAATCAAGAGGCGATTCCATGATTCAAGCGATGCCCCAATACGGAAGACAATTTTCAGTTTTGAAACAAGAAATGATTGCGCGCGGTCGTGGGGATGTGCAGTGGCGTGATGGTAAAACCGCCGTGTATGTGTTCAATGCGGGCGAGGACGTGACCGAGGTTCAAAAGCAAGGCTATCTGCTATATCTATCAGAAAATGGGCTGGGCCCCGCGGCCTTCCCATCGCTTAAAAAAATGGAAGAAGAAGTCGTTGGCATGGGATTGTCTTTGCTGCATGGGCCGCAGGGCGCCGTTGGGCATATGACGTCGGGCGGTACCGACTCGATCACAATGGCGGTGAAAGCCGCCAGAGACTACGCGCGGGCGCAAGGCCAGGCAGAGCCATTTAACTTGGTGTTGCCTTATTCGGCGCACCCGGCATTTGATAAGGCGGCGGCGCTAATGTCGATCGATATTCGGCGGGTTGCCGTTCGGCCAGATTACTTGGCGGATGTGGCCGCTATGGCAGACCAAATTGATGGTAGTACCATCATGATGGTGGGTTCTGCGCCGAGCTTCCCTTATGGTTTGATCGATCCGATTGCGGATCTGAGTGAACTGGCGGAGGCGCGCCAAATATGGCTGCATGTCGATGCGTGTGTTGGGGGTTACATCGCTCCGTTTGTTGAAATGAATGGCGTCGATTTGCCCGCTTGGGATTTTCGCGTGCCGGGTGTTTGTTCGCTGTCCGCGGACCTGCACAAGTACGGCTATTGCGCGAAGGGCGCAAGCACTATTTTTTATCGCAGCGAAACCTTTCGGGATCACATGATCTTTGATCATAAGGCTTGGCCAGCGGGTCGGATGGTGACGCCGACCCTCGCCGGGACGCGGCCTGGCGGCGCGATTTCATCCGCCTGGGCGGTGATGAATTACCTTGGGGTGGCGGGCTACAAGCAAAAACAGCAATGCGTCACCCGAGCGCGGGCGCATATTGAGGTGGGTGTGACGAAAATGGGGTTTGAAGTTTTGGGCGCGCCGCAGCTCGGCATTATGGCCTTCAGTCATCCCGAGCTCGATGTTTTTGCGCTGTATAAAAGGCTTTATGAGCGCGGCTGGGTGACCAGTCTGTGTACCCAGCCCAAAGCACTACACTTAATGTTGTCCCCCTTTCACGAGACGGTTGTCGATCAGTACCTAACCGACCTTGCTTGGGCGGTGGCGCAGGTTCGGGCCGGCGCAACCGATGCCGTAACGGAAGTTCGCTACAGTTAGCGGCAATCAGGCCCAATCAGGCCCAGGGGTTGTTCGGTGACCAAAGTCAGATCCCTTAAGGGCTTGGTTTGAGCCATAGCGCGACACCCCGCCATCCACCATCAGGGTCTCGCCGGTGATGAATCGGCCTGCGGCTGAGACCAAGAAGACCACCCCGTTGGCAACATCTTCAGGGGTTCCTGGTTGCGGAATGGGGGTCTCCCCAATGTCCGACAGCACGTCGTCATCGTAGGTCGCCTGCATCCCGGGCGTGATGATGGCGCCGGGCCCCAAACAATTAATTCGAACCTTCGGCCCCCATTCATAGGAAAGGCTGCGGGTTAATTCTGCAACCCCCGCACGGGCGGCACCCGAATGTGCAATGCCCGGATTACCCCGGCCAATGGTCATGATGATGTTACAGATGACCCCGCCATGGCCTTTGAGCATCTGCTGGCCCAGTGCTTGGGTGACATTCCAGGTGCCGTTTAAATTTAAATCGATAATGCTCCGCCAGCCGTTGGCGCTATAGTTCTCGGCAGCTTGGGGAAACTGCCCGCCGGCGTTATTGACCAAGATGTCCACTTGCCCGCCGTGATCTGTTACAAACTCGGCGAGCGCCTGAACGCTGTCCAGATTACGAATATCCACCTGAGTGATGAGCACGTCTCGACCGGTTTCGGTTGCAATCTCTTGCGCGGTCGCTTGCAGGGGCTCGAGTTGCCTCGCCGCCAAAATCAGATCGGCGCCAGCGTGCGCGAGTGCAAAGGCAATGGCGCGGCCGATCCCCGTGCCGCCACCGGTGACGAGGGCGCGCTTACCCTTCAGGAGATCAGGGGTAAAGCAATGGGTCGGTCCAGCCATGGTGTCATCCAAAATTTAAATCCGGCAAATTGTACCCTAAGGCCAGAAATTTGGTGCTTTGGCCTTCGTTGACCTTAGGCGGATATTGGTGCTTTAGTGTTGGCGCTGACTGTAGCGCAATTCATAAAGGAAGAAATGTGATGATCACCGTTAAACGATTTTTTGGGGGGGCTGTGTTTTTGTTGATGCTTGTGCAGATCAGCAGCCCGCAGAGCGCTGAGATTGCGTTCGTTCCGGCAGCCCAGCAAGGCGTTTCAGTTGCACGTTTGCAGCGATTAACCGCGCTTGCTGAACGCTATGTGGCGGATGAGCGCGTCGCGGGGATGCATTTAATGGTGAACCGTGGCGGGCAGTTGGTTTTCGACGAGGTCGTTGGTCAACGCTCGATTGAAGATGAACGCCCGCTTGCAAAAGAGGATTTGTATCGTATTTATTCCATGACCAAACCCATCACGGCAGTTGCCATCATGCAGCTGTATGAAAGCGGCCATTTTAGGTTGTCTGACCCCATTACCCGTTGGCTGCCGGAGTTGAAAGACCTAAAGGTTCTCAATTCAGACGGATCGCTCACGCCGGCCAATGCGCCGATCACCATGCTGCAACTGCTGACCCATACGGCTGGGTTTTCTTATGGTTTTAATCCGGCGGATTCAGTCGATCAGGCCTATCGGGCGGCCGACCTTTGGGGTTCGGTCGATCTGGAAGCGTTGGTTTTGAAAGTGGCGACGCTGCCATTGAAGTTTCAGCCCGGGGCCCAATGGCATTACTCGATCGCCGTAGACTTGACCGGGCTCATTGTTCAACGAATCTCGGGCCGGCGTTTTGATGTTTATCTTCGGGAGGCGATATTTGAGCCGCTTGGTATGACCGATACTTTTTTTGAGGTCCCAGAAGCCAAACGGGCTCGTCTTCTTACTAACCACTTTTGGGACCCCCGATCGAACGAATTGAAGGTAATCCGATCAACCGCGCCAGGCCTTGGGCTGGATTCGGCGGATGATGCGATGAGCAATTTTAAAAAGGTGTCACTGTTCTCTGGTGGCGGTGGACTGGTTTCGACGGCCCGAGACTACATGCGATTTGCGGAAATGCTTCGGGCGGGTGGCGTGTTAGAGGGCGAGCGCATTCTGGGCACTAAAACCTTAAAGTTCATGACGAAAAATCACTTACCGGACCGTATCGAAAGTGGGGGCTCAGGGGAAGATCCCGTAAGCGCTCGGTTTAGGGGCCTGGGATTTGGTTTGGGTTTCGGCGTCATTACCGACTCAGTGGGCAGTCAGTCGTTGTCGAGCCAAGGGAGTTATTTTTGGGGCGGGGCTGCGGGCACCATTTTTTGGGTCGATCCAGAGGAGGACTTGGTCGGCCTGGGCATGATTCAGTTGATGGGATCACCCTGGCCCTTCCGAGAAGAGCTGCGCATCGCCGTCTACCAAACCTTAACCGACAGTTACGAGCTCTAACGCGTTCGCGACGTGACGTTGCGCTGTTCGACTGACTTTCGGATCAACCTTATTGATCGATCAAGGTGATCCAAGATTTCGGCAGATACATTGCCGCATCCAGGATGTCTAAAACCGTCGTCATCACCGGTACCAATTGGTCGGCTGCGACCTTATCAAGGGTATCTTCTGCGAAGAACAGATATTCTGGCATCGACATCAAGGAAAAACACGGGATCCCGGCTAGAAAATAGCTTTGAGTTTCGCCATACAGCGGAATGGCGCCCGGCTTGGTGATGGCGGTGGAATGCAGGTCGTTATGCTCGATGGCATTGATCGCCGCGTTGAGTAACATTTTGTTACGCGGCGCCCAAAGAAACCTGGGCTCGACCTCCCCAGTGTCAACCAGTTTGCCGTCAACGCCGATGAAGCGTTTGCCGATGTGTTCAACGCCAAAGCAAAGAACCAACCGCGCCATAATGTCCGGGTTCCTGTCGGCAAATTGATTGGCGCCAAACGGGTAATTCCAATTGTAGTGGCAACCGTTAAAGACGAAGTACAAATCTTTTTGAATATAATTGGATGGGAACTGACTGTAAAAGGCGGCCAGCCCCATGACCACGGCGACCCCAGAGGCATCTTGGACCGCGCCCGACCAGCCGGCGTCGTGATGGGTGTTCACCAGCATGGCATCCGGTTTTTGTCCGGGAACCTGCACCACGATATTACCACTGGTTGATTGAAAGGTTGTTCCGGTGAGCGTTATTCGCGCGCGAAGTCCTGCGGTTGCGGCTTGCAGTTTTGCCAGCAAGGGTTTTGCCTCCGAGTCTTTTATAAATAGACCAGGAATACGGGTTTGCACCATGCCCGTGGGGTCGGCATAAAACGACGAGACATTGGCGGGCCGGTCCGTGAACATCCCGATAAAGGCGACGGCGCCTTGCCGTGCGGCTTCGTAGTAAGGCGATGGAAAATTCGAGGGTGCGGGTCCGCCGGTACCACCAACCGTTGTCTCAGGGAGCAGGCCCTTCGGGTCATAGCAATATTGCGCGACCTGCTCAAAGGCAGCGCCCTTCATCGCGGGACCGCTTTTGAGATCAAAGAGGACAATCTTGCCCGTTAAATCCAGCGCCGGGTCGAGCGTGCGGCCGACGTAAACGAGCTCGGCCTCGACCCCATTGGCCTCGGTGAAGGCCGCCCCATTCATGAAGAAACAGGCAATCTCAACGCCGTCTACGAGCAGCTGCCAAGTCTCGTAATCGCGGACCGTGACCGGATAGGTTTGCTCGGTCACGTTTTCAATGCCGAGCGCTTGCAAGGTGCTTAATATCCACTGCCGAGTCGCGGCATCACCGGGCGTGCCGAAGCGTCGAAATGATGGGTACGATTCTGTCAGTTCAACAAGCTGTTTGACCCAATCAAACAGCATTGCCTGGCTGGGGGCGGAAGGTCGAGCGCGTTTAAAGGATGCCTTTGTTGCCATGATGCGGTCCTGCAAAGTCAGTCTCTAAACATAACAGGTCTGGTAATTGAGTGTGAGTCTGAAAGGGTGTGGTGGCTCGCACGGTTTAAGGCGGGCAAACCAACCCGATATTTTCGGAAGACGTTACCGGTTCCAAGTGGGAGATGAGTCGATTTCTGAGCGCGATGGGGGCGGCGCTCCATTCAGCCGAGGTTCCAGAGATGATCTCGCCGGCGTGCTAACCCACGGTCTTGGGTTGCGGCCGGATTAACCAATACAGCAAGGGAATCGCGAACAGAATGAGTAAGGTCGAGAAGGCGAGCCCCCCCATAATGCAGACCGCCATCTCTAAAAAGAAGGCGTCCGACAACAGGGGTGACATGCCAACGATGGTGGTGCCGGCCGCCAAAATAACGGGCCTTAAGCGGCTCACGCTGGCCGAAATAATGGCCTCTTGGGTTAAACCCATTTCAGCCACGCGCTGGTCGATTTCGTCAACTAAGACCACGCAATTTTTGATGAGCATGCCAGATAGACTAAGAAACCCTAAGAACGACGGAAAGGTAAATGACATCGGTAATCAGAAGACTCAAGACCACGCCGCAGACCGTCATGGGTACCGTTAACCAGATGATGATGGGTTGCTTGAGCCGACCAAAGAGCAAGATGGTGACGAAGAACATAATGCCAAAGGTAATGGGAATACGCTGGCCGAGGGTTTCGCGTGCTTCTTGACTGCCCTCATACTCGCCGCCCCAGGTGAGTGCATACCCGGCGGGTAAGGCCATGGCCTCAACGAGCGGCTGAACCTTGGCAAACTCAGCGCTAAAATTAGTGCCCAGTGGTGGGTTTGAGCCTGCGCTTAATGTGGGCACCCGGTCGCGACGATAAATAATGGTTTCTTCGGTCGTGAGTGTAAAGCCATCGAGCACCTGTCGAACCGGCACAAATGCGCCGAGGCCCTGGCTCCAAATGGTTCGATCCGTGATTCGTTGCAGGTCTGTTCGCTCGCTCAATGGCGCTCGAGCAATGACCGGAAGGGTGATGTCTTCATCTCGAAAGCGAGCAATGGGGATGCCGGTGGTGCCGTAACTCAGCGCAAAGGCCAGATCCTTGCGCGTCACCAACGAGCGAGCCGCGTTTTGATCATTAAATTGGGGCGCGAGCTTCAGCGCGGGTTGTCGCCAATTGATCTGCAAGTCGCGGTGCTCGAACTGGGCAAAGATTGCCAAGGCATCTTCCCCTAACTGGCGCAATACTCGGGTGTCGGGTCCGGTAAAGCGTGCTTCCATTTTGAAGGGGCCGCTGGGACTAAACTCGCTTCGACGAACCTGGATTTCCGCGTTCGGGAAGTTTTCAAAGGCTAGTCGCCGGGTCTCGGTCATGCCGCGTTGCATGTCATCTACCGACTCGACCCGCACCAAGAGATGGCTGTAAGCCGGGTTTGGTTGCTCCGGGCGAATGGTTGCTGCAAACCGGCTGGTGCCGCGTCCAACAAAGGTTGTGATGTCTTCAACCTTTTCAATACCGCGAATGCCGGCTTCCAGTTTTGCAATCTCGACCTCATTGGTTTGGATACTGGTGCCCTGGGGTAGGTAGAAGTCCACGAAAAAGATGGGCGTGTTGTTGGTTGGAAAGAAGCTTTGCTTGACCAGCCCAAAGCCCCAAATACAGGCCAGCGTAATGCTTAAGATCAGCAGCATGCCGAGCCAGGCTTGGCGCAATCCCAAGCTAATAATCATTCGGTAGGGCTTGTAGGCCCAGCCTTGATAGATTTCGGCTTCCGCCTTGGCCTGGGTAGGTCGCAGCAGGAGATGGCCTAAAAGCGGCGCCAAGAGAATGGCCAGAATCCAGCTCAGCAGTAATGAGATACCCACAACTTGAAATAACGAGGATAAAAAATGACCGGTCTTATCATCGGAGAGTCCGATGGGTGCGAAGGCCAAAATACCAATCACCGTGGCGCCGAGTAAGGGGAACTGGGTTCGGGAGACCGATGATTCAGCGGCCTGGCGCGGGCTTAGGCCACGCTGAACCCCGATCACCATGCCTTCCACCACCACAATGGCATTGTCGACCAGCATGCCCATGGCGATCATGAGCGCGCCGAGGGAAATGCGTTGAAGTTCGATATTATAAATGGCCATGACCATGAGGGTGCCCATGACGGTCAGCAGTAACACCGTGCCGACAACGGCGCCAGCCCGCCAGCCCATGAAAACACACAGGGCTAGGATGACCGTTGCAATGCTCATAAGCAGGTTTCGTAAAAACGTGCTGATTGAGGCATCAACGACTTTGTGTTGGCGATAAATCGGCCGGAATTCGACCCCCACAGGGAGGGTATTGACGAGACTTTGAATGCCTCGATCGACGCGCTCGCCGACAGCGACCACATTTTCACCCGGCTCAACCGATAGGCCGACGGTAAAGGCAGACTCGCCATTAAACCGAATGATCTCATAGGGTTGTTCAACCGGCCCCCGGGTGATGGTTGCGATCTCCTTGAGCGCAATAATTTCAGTCGTGCCAGGTTTGCCAATTTTGAGTTGTTCCAAGGCCGCAACCGAACTGAAATCGCCTTGAAGCTTTAGGTCCGTCCGCCGGTTGTTCAAGATTAAAGAGGCATCGCTGGCCACGCCGGTTTGACTCGAAATCGCGCTCAGCGCTTGCTCAAGCGGTAGCCCGAGGCGAACCATGGCATCGTGGTTCATTTCTAAGAAGATCGCCTCAGTGGGCAGGCCCATCAACTGAACTTTCCCGACGCCATCAATGCTGAGAAGGTGATTGCTGATCGACTTTGACAGGTGTTTGATTTGTCCGGGGGATTGCCCGCTGGCCCTCACCGCATAGAACATCCCAAAAACGTCCCCGAAGTCATCTTCAACGATGGGCGTTCCCGCCGTTGGCGGCAGTCGGAGCTGGGCTTCTTGGATGCGGCGGCGGAGCTCGTCCCAGATTTGCGGCAAACTGTCTTTGTTGAATCGGTCCGAGATTTCAACCTGAACTTCGGATCGTCCGGGAACCGATTTTGAAATCATTTTTTCTAAGTAAGGCAGTTCCTGAAGTGCGGCCTCGATGACGTCAGTGACTTCGTTTTCAACTTCGACGGCACTGGCGCCGGGGTAGGTCGTAATGACGTAGGCGTAATTCATGGGGAAGGGTGGGTCTTCGAGTCGACCGACGGTCTCGATACCCCACCAGCCACCGAAGAGGCAGATGAGCGCAACGATCCAAGGATAGATCGGATGATCGATCGCCCAAGCAGCAATTTGGCTTCTTGCGGGCATCGCGTTCTTCAGTTTTCGAGTTGGATCATGGATTGATTGGCCGTATTCGGGTGCCAGCGCGGAGGTGCTGGACGCCGGCGGTTACGATGATCTCGCCTTGCACCAGCCCGCGAGTGACTTTGACGCCTAGTGGTCCGGCTTCCGCCAGGGTCACAGCGCGGGCAGCAACGGTTTCGGTTGCAGAATCCATCACCCAGACTAGGAAATCCCCTTCTGCACTGGTCACCAGCGCATCGAGTGGGATCCAAAGCGCAGGTTCTGACTGGGCTCGCGTTGCGACAACGGTTGCATTCATGCCGGGTAAGATTTGCAGGCCTGGAACCGGCGCCATCGCAAAGGTGACCCGATAACTCTGGGCAACCGCGCTGGCTTCGCCGGCGTACTCCCGCAAAGTAAGCGGAAACTGCCTCCCGCCGGCCACCGGTAGGGTTGCATAGATCGAAGTGATGTCGCTCGATTCCAGCGCCCCAAAAAGTTTTTCGGGCACGCTGATTTGAATAAACAGTTCAGTCAGATCGTTGAGTCGAACCACGGGTTCGCCGCCTTGAACGGCCATGTGGTTATCCAGATAGCGGATGGCCAAATGACCATCGAAGGGCGCGATGAGGCGGGTATCGGATAGGGCTTTTTCGGCTCGCGCTAATTGGGCGTCGCGTAATTTTAAAATATTGATGGCATCGCCAACCAGCGCCAGCGAGATGGCTTGCTGTTTTAACAGGGCTTGTTTGCGGGTTAAGTCCGATTGCGCGAGTGCTCGCTGGGCTTTTGCAGCGTCCAGTTGCAGCGCAAAATCGGTTGGGTCGAGGGCGGCAATGAGTTGGCCTTTGGCCACCTGGGCGCCAGATCGAATATCAAATTGCGCGAGTTGACCGCCAACTTCAAACGATAAGTCGACCCGTTGTGCGGCATCAACCTTCCCGATGAAGACGTGATTTTTTAGGTTACGGCTTTCTGTCACGGTGGTCACATAAGCGGGCCGAATGGGGGCCGCGGTAATGAGCGTTTCGGTCGATGTCTGGCCGCAGCTGGCAATGAAGCCGCTAAGAACAAGGATAGAGCCAGTAAGGGATCTCAGACGCAAAAAACCTTCCTTATTTGCCGCGAGTGTTGAGCGATAGATTATTGCAATTTGGGAGGGAGATTATCAGGTGATCGGGGGCGCTGCCAAGTTTATAACCGGTCGCGCTTGACCCGCCATCAGTCTGAATAAGGTTGTGCAGAACGCGCGAGCTGTCTTGGCGTGCGCAGCAGGCCTGCTGCGCATGACCTTAGATCAAACGTCGTTGACAGCGTTTGGCGTTAAGGGGATGGTAATCTGCTTCAAGAGTCAGCATGATCGAGCGCTTGGACGTTGATTCAATGAAGGTCTTCACGGCGAGTGCCTGGTTCGTTTTGAGGGGTCCTCATAAGCGCCGCGATGATGCATCAATCGGTGCATCGGTGTTATCGGTTTCGAGGGCGCCAGTTAACGGCGGGCGCGCCAAGTGGCAGTCGAGCGGTTTTCCCGGGCGGGCTTTGGCGCGAGCGGCCCAGCTCGCAACCTAGGTGGCCTTCGATATCTGTTGCGATCGATGTAGGTGCTGTATCAAGCGGATACCGCCAGCGGGTGCGAGGTTTTTTGTGCTCGCCTCAGCGCCAAGAGCAAGCTCTTGCCGTGGCAGCCTCCAGCGGCCGAGGGTGGATGCTCACGCTGGTGTCATCGCCAAGGTCTAAATATCGACGCAGGTTGATCGCGTCGTCAAGTGCAGGTCAAACAAAAAGGTCAGAAACTATGAAAAAATTTGTCGCGGTGAGTTTAATGGTCATGATGGTCTGGGTGAGTCCCCAAGGGCTTGCTCATTCTGGGCCGCCGGTGCCGACGCCGGTCGGGCTGGCAGAAATTGCGGTGGCCTTTGAGTGGGATTTTGACGCGACTGAAATCACGGCGGAGCGGATCAGCGACCAGCTCTATGTGCTTTTTGGTGCGGGCGGTAATATTGCCGTCAGCGTTGGAGCCCAAGGCGTGCTGGTTGTGGATGATCAGTTCCCAGCGCTGGCGGATAAGATTCGAGCGGCGATTAAAAATTTGGGCGGCAACCAGGTTGATTTTGCGGTGAACACCCATTGGCATTTTGATCATGCGGACGGCAATCAGTTTTTAGGACCCGACGGCGCGTGGATCGTGGCGCAAGCGAATTCCCGGGCAAAAATGACCCAAGATCAAGTGATCAATCTGGTGAGTATTGCCTATGATCAAAAGGCATATCCGCCCGCTGCGTTGCCGGTGATGACTTTTGAGGATCAAATGCAATTTCATTTCAACGGCCAGGTGATCGATTTGATGCATTTTGGCGCCGCCCACACCACCGGGGATACGGCGGTGATCTTTCGGGGGGACAATGCCGTTCATTTAGGCGATGTCTATAACAATTCGGGCTATCCCTTTATTGATGCGGGCAATGGCGGTTCGATCGACGGCATTATTGCTTTCTGTGAAGGCAACGCTCGCGCAAATCAACAAGGATACCGTGGTGGTGCCAGGCCATGGCCCGCTGTCGAACTACCAGGGATTGGCCGATTACATCGCGATGCTGAAAGATATCCGCTCACAAATGATGGTTCTGATCGACGCGGGCGCATCGCTTGAAACGATTCTGAACGCCGGGATCACGAAGGCCTATGACGGCGTGCAGGGTGATCCAGGCCTGCTGCTCAACCGGGCTTACTTTAGCCTGACACATAAAGTGGTGGATCGCTGATCGCGCAAATCGATCAAGCGCACAGACACGTGCAGCGCTTGAACACCAATTATTGGCCAAGATTTCAAGACTTAAGAGTGTGTTCTTAGAGACGCGGACAGAAATGCTTTGGCGAAGCGGGCGGGACTGAAGGCTTTTTGCCAAAATTCAGCTAGAGGTGCTTTCGAGAGCCGGTGATACTTGATCGCCCCTTTAAGAATGAGGCAGCGACGTTGGCCGATCCGGGTCCTAGAGGCCTTGGGCGCTGTCTTGAAGATGGATCCATCGGCCAAGATTGATCAACAACCCGGTCTGTGGGCTGTTCTAAAGCACGGGCTCGGCTATACTTTCGGCGAATCGGCTGGAACCGTACCGTCGATGTGAAACCCGATAAGTGATAAAGCAATGAAAACAATCCGCTTGAATGTTGTCGCGCCTAGACGGGCGCTCGCGAGTCTTCTGTTGATTATGGGTCTGTCGGCACCTGCTGCGGCCTTCGATTTTGATATTGACCAGGATGGCCAGGCGCAACCCTTAACAGATGGTCTGTTGATGATTCGGTATTTGTTTGGCTTTTCCGGATCTTCCTTAACGAACGGCGCCGTCGCGGAGGGCGCTGAACGGCGTGAGGCTGCTGATATCGAATCGTACCTTGCTGAAAACAGTGCCTACTTGGATATCGATGGCGATGGCAAGGCGCTCCCGCTGACGGATGGCTTGTTGATTATTCGGTATCTGTTCGGGTTTTCCGGTGACGCGCTGGTTCAGGGCGCCATTGCTCCGGACGCCAAGACCAAGCTGGCGACCGATATTGAGGATCAACTGGTCGCCGTAAATTCAGGCAGCGGTGGCAATAACTTAGCGATTGATCTTGACGGCGATGGCATCGCGAATGCTGAGGATCTGGATGATGACGGCGACGGCGTTTTAGATGTTAACGACGCTTTTCCGCTGATAGCCCTTGATGGCCTGCTGGATACGGACGGCGATGGTCGGCCCGATGCTTGCGATGCCGTTTGTGCGGGCCTCGGTATGGCGGTGGACCTGGATAGTGATAATGATGGAGTTTATGACATAGAAGATGCTAAACGGGCCTGATGCGCTTAACAGATACCGATGGCGATCACTGGGCCGATCATCGCGAAAGTACGGCGCGGGGTATGGCCGCCGATTTGGATGACGATGACGATGGCGTTACAGACGTCATGGATGGTTATGCTTTGATTAGTCTTGGGGGCTTAACCGACGCCGATGGCGATGGCCGGCCAGATGCTTGCGATGCGGCTTGCCAAGCAACCGGCATGGCGGTTGATTTTGATGTGAATAATGATGGGCTCTTGGATACGTTAGGTTCGAGCGAGTCGAGCTTCAACGCCCACGCGATTGCTTTATCGGACCATGTTGATGGCAGGGCCAAGCCAACGTTTTATAGCCTGAACCCGATTGTCGAGGATCGTGTCTTAAAGATCGATCTTAGCAATGCGGCCATTGACTTGAGCCCTATTCAGGCCATTCTTGCGGGTGAGGGCATTGGTACAGACTCAGCGCGCGTTGCTTTTTTACTCGACCGGGTGCCAGCGAGTGGCCGATCCGGTCGTTTAAAGCTCACGATTTCTTTAGTTGACGGCGAAGACGCTGTTTTTGGTGCTGAGATTAGTGAGCGCTTGTTCAAAACAAGTTTTGAAGTGGATTGGTTGTCGGATGGCACCTCGGTTAGCTTTTTGGCGCCGATTCAAAACCAGGTTGTAGAAACTTCTGCGCCGTTTGGCCCGTTTTGGGTGGACGCGACGCAAGCCATTGAAGATGTTCAGCCAGCGATCATAGCGGCTCGGGTGCCTGTCGAATATCCAGGTTACCCCCTGCTTTTGGAATTTGATTTGCTGGCACTTTTCGGCGAGGGGTTAATCGAAAAGTTGAAGGCCGCAAATCTATATGATTTGGTTACTGGCTGGTTCGATGACGTCAGTGATTATTATCTCGTGGTTGAATTAGCGGACATTGGCGGCGCTGGCGAATCGTTTTTAGGGTATCAGGGCCAATCATTCGACCGAATCCAAGGCGCAATTAAAATTCAAGAGGTTGCGCTCGGCGTGAGTAATGGCTTTGATCTGTCGCTGCAGGCAGTAGACGCTAGCAGCGCGCAATCGGGCTTCACGCTTTCTGTAAATCCTGCATTGGCAGGGTCCGAGGGTTTATCCCAAGGTTTGTTTGCGGTCTTGTGCGGCGAGGCTTTGTGTTTCGATCCCCTGCCCGGCGGGTATTTGTCTAAGGAGGGTTTGATCGATCAGGTGGGTCAGAGTTCAGCAGGACCCGCCGCCGCGATGGTTGCAGGATTGTCCAGGCTGCCCGAGTCTGCAGAAAACCTGACGTATCGCGTGACGTGGACCGAAGGCGAGGACGGTGTGCGCGCTGAAGGCGAAGCGATGATGGTCATGACCGTGCCGATGACGTTTGAGCCCGAGGATTCGACCGGTGTTTTTGCCGTCATTGCAGGCGGCGCGTCTTTTCTGCGAACGGATAATGGCGGTTGCGCGGCTGCCGGTTCTTGCGAGGTGACCCCATTGAGTCTTCAGAGCTCGCCGGTCAGTCCCGTGCCCTCAGCAGACGGTGATGCGCGAGCGCTGCAATTTAATTTGTTGCCGGTGACAACGCCGGTGATTGGAACGGATGGTTATTTTGACGGCTTTTTTAAAGCCGGTCCGTATCATGTTCGGGTTGAGTTGGACGGCCGCGCTGGGCTGCTGTCTTATGAGCAGCAAACGATTACGGGAATCGAAGGTCGGTTTCAAGTTCGCTAGGCTTTAATTGTGAGCTATCTGTTATTGATAGTCGGGCTTGTGTCGATGGGCTTGCCGCATTTGTAACTCGGCCCGGTGTTGGAGCCAGAGCTTGGGTTATAAGATGATGCGGTGAAAACGAGATAACCGTGATCCGACGGAAGCGATTAATGCTGCGCTGCTGGAAGGTTTGGTAGTCGAGCGTTTTGGGGTAATGATCAAGAACAAGCAAGGAGGACGAAATGATTGATTTGGATTTGAGTGGTAAGCGGGCACTGGTGACGGGCGCAAGTCTTGGGATTGGTGAGGCGGTCGTCAAACTGTTGGCGGATCATGGTGCGGATGTGAGCTTCTGCGCGCGGACTGAGTCGGGTGTTGCAACGCTTGCGGGTTATCAGCCAAAAGGCGCTGGAACTGTGACCGGATTTATCGCTGATATGGAAGATGCGGCGTCCACCCAAACCTTTCTCGAGGCGGCAACGGCGTCGGGTGATATTGATATTTTGATTAATAATGTTGGGGCCTCGCCCTCGCGGAATTTTCTGTACATGTCTGATGCGGACTGGCAGTCGCTGCAGACCTAAAATTGATGGCGGCTGTGAGACTAACCCGCCTAGTATGGCCGCATATGTCCGAGCAAAAATGGGGTCGGGTGATCATGGTCGCCAGTGGCGCTGCAAAATATCCGAATGCCGCGCTCATCGACTATGGCACGACCAAAGCCGCCATGATCTCGATGGCAAAATCATTAGCCCGAAAGTATGGCAGTGATGGCGTGTTGGTAAATTCGGTGCTACCTGGGCTGATTCACACCGCCATGTGGGACCGTGCGGCAACCGAGATTGCCGAGGCGGCCGATTCAACGAAAGAAGAAGTGCTGATGCGCAATGGGCGCGGGGTGCCGGTGGGCCGATATGGCACGTCAGAAGAAGTTGCCGCCATGATTGTCTTTTTGGTATCCAATGCCGCGTCCTATGTGAATGGCGCGGCCATTGAGGTGGATGGCGGCACCAGCGGCCATATCTGAGCGGGCTAACAAGTAGGGGACCAACCCGTCGTGGGCCAACGACAAGCCCTTCACCGGTCTGGGTTGGGCAGTCTTTGTCGCGATGCTCAATAGCCAAGGCGCCCTGTGCGCTGACGGTTGCTCGCTCGCGGTGGTTTAAAAACAAGGTGTTGAGTTTATGAAAACCCTCTTGGCATGTTTTCGTTCTGGGCAACGCGTGTATGTGGCCGGTAGTAGTAATGAGCCACGGGGGCTCCTCGCGCATTTGGCAACGCTGGACTTGCCGCCCGACTTAGCGTTCATCCAGTTCCCACTTCCGGGTTTAAATACCACCGACTTTACGGCCTTCAACGATACGGCGTCGATTGCCACCTTCTTTATGTCACCAACCCTGGCCAAGGCGGCCGACCCGCGTCGGGTACACTTTTTGCCCATGCAAATGCGGGCGGTGTACGACTATTTGAGTCGAGGGTTGGATGTTTGCTTGCTGCAAGCGGCCTATGATCGCGACGGGGTGCTTCGAATGGGGCCCAATGTTGATTTCAACGCGGCGGTACTCGATTGCGCTAAAAGGGTCATCGTTGAAGTGAATCATGGTTTTGTTGCGCCCGCGGGCGGACTCGAAATTAATCCTGCCAGAATCGATTATGTGTTTGAGTCTAATCAGGCTTTGCCCGAGATGGCGGCGCCTGAACTTGACGATATCTCGATCAAGATCGGTCAAAGGGTTGCGGAACTAATTCAAGATGGCGATTGCTTGCAGACGGGAATTGGCGCCATACCCGCGGCGATCTTAGGTCAGTTGCGGCATAGAAATGATTTGGGGTTGCATGGCGGCTTGTTGGACGGCGGCGGACAAGCCTTGATTCTTTCTGGGAATGTGACGGGCCAGCGCAAAGCCATTGACCGAGGTCAGCATGTCACCGGAATGGCGCTGGGCAATCAGGCATTTTTCAACTGGTTGTCTGAAAGGCCTGATGTTGTGTTTCGCGGGGCCAACTATACGCACGACGTCAACATCATTCGGCAATTGGATCAATTTGTGTCGATTAACTCGGCGGTTGAAGTGGATCTTTTTGGCCAGGTCAATGCGGAGGTTGCGGGTGGCAGACAGATTTCGGGCACCGGGGGCTCGGTTGACTTTATGCGGGCGGCAAAAGCGTCCAAAGGCGGGCGCTCAATTGTTGCGCTGACGGCAACAGCAAAGGGCGGCAGTGTTTCTAGAATTGTGCCGAAGGTGGCGATGGTCACGGCGCTGCGAACCGATGTCGACATTGTTGTGACGGAGTTCGGCGTGGCGCATTTGAAAACGCTCAATCATCGTGACCGAATTGAGGCCCTGATTGCCCTGGCGGCGCCGGAGTTTCGGGCAGGACTTGTCGCATAGTGGGCGGGTTAAGCCCTCAAACACGTGCTCAGGCCCGTGTTTAAGCCGCAAGATTCGGTGGCGCCAGGCTGTTTTGAACATCCCAGTCTTGAAGAACCTGGTTTTGAAGAACCTGGTTTTGAACAATCTGGTTTTGAACAACCTAGCCTTGAACAACCTGGTTTTGGTCGAATATTCGGGTGGGAACCAGCCCGAATGCTGAGCAAGTGATGCGATGGTCGTCGGACAATAGCGCGCGTATAGAATGTGCTGAAGTCTAAATCCAAATCCAAATCATAAGGGTATTCGATGACCAAGCTGGGTCAAAGCCGTCCTAGGCGATTACAGCGACAGGTTGGCCTGAACGGGTTTTCCATCGATAGTTTTCGATTGGTGTTAGTCCGCCATGGTCTCACGATGGGGCTGCTCTTAGTGCTTTGCCTGGGTTTCTCCGTCTTTTATGGGGTTTTGTTTGGCGATGGCGCAGATTTATTAGGTCCCGCCGCCGAGCTTTTAGGCTTGTTGCAGATCGGGCCCCATCATGTTGCCCTCATTCTTGGCCTGCTCGGTTTCGTGCTATTGCATTGGCGGTGGCACGGGGTCGCAGTACGTCGCCATCATCTATTTTGGTTGTGCTATCTGGGATTTATCTCGTTTGCGGAGGAGCTTGTCTTTCGATTGATCGCGCCGCAACTGTTGCAGAGCGCCCTGGGCTCAATCTGGGCCGTTATTGTCAGCAACCTAATTTTTGCCGGCCTGCATTACCTTACCCTGCGCTGGCGCTTAATAAACTGTATTGCTGCGTTTTTGGGTGGCCTCGGATTAAGCCGGCTACTACAGGTCAGCGATGATTTTATCTTGATTGTGCTGGTGCATGGGTTCTTTACTTTTCTGAATACCCCGCAGCCGCCAACGGCCAGAACGAAAGCAGCTTAACGGTCTCGTGGCGAAGTCCGCTTGGCCGATGTGTCATCGCTAAAAAGCCAATTGCTTCAATTCGGGTCCATCGATTAAGGCATGAGGCTAAATCAGGCCTTCAGCCTGAACTTTGCGTTATCGCTCAGGAATGATCGGATCGCAAATTATTCAGTAATTTTGCCAGCAGCAGCAGCAGCAGCAGTCACCGCCGCCAGCAATTAGGACGCTTTTATATTACGGTCTATAGGGCCCAGATTTATGGTTAGCGGTCCCCTATGGGTGGGGTTTAAGGGGATAATGAGGCCTTGGCGTAAATAGAGAATTCAGTTGACCTGCGCGAAGTTGTTCAATATTCTTTCATTATAGATATTATCTTATTAATGTTAATTGAAATCAGAAGGCTTGTGCTCGTGTGCGCTGGTTCACACAGGTAACTTTGATCTGCGATCAATCAAAAATCCGGAGAAACACCATGGTCCGTAGTTTACTTCTAGTCTTGAGTACAATCTTATTAGCGTCCTGTGGCGGCGGGGGCGGCTCATCACAGGATGGCGGTCCAGCGGGTTTTGCGCCAACGCTATCAGTGAATGGGACCAAAGTGGGCACCCAACCGGTGGTGGTCGAGGTTGATGAAGGGACAACGGATGTGGCGATGATCGCCAGTACCGGCGGGACGCTTTCGGTCAGCGTCGATAATGACGGCGCCCTTTTCACCCTTGCCGCTGATGGGCAGCTTTCGTTTATCGATGCGCCAGATTTTGAGACCCCGGGTGGTGATGGCAGCAATAGCTACAAGGTTCGAGTTGACGCGACGAGTAGCATCAATGCGGCGGTAACGCTCACGGTGCAGGTTCAGGATGTTGCCGAAGGCAGTGTCATCGATGGACGAGTCGTTGATGGGCCGGTTTCGGGCGCTGCGGTTTACGCCGACTTAAATTGTAACGCGATGCAAGATTCTGAAGAGCCCTTTGGTAGTTCCGATGCCGATGGTTTCTTTCAGCTGAGAACAGATGTTGAGTTAGCCGAAGGCTGCGCAGGTAAGTTTTATTCAATTGGTGGTACCGATACCACGACGGGTAAGACGCTCGAAAATATTCAACTTTCAGCGGACCTCCCGACCAAAGTGGCGGCCCTTGATGATTCCGGCGAACCGATTTTGAATGCCGATGGCTCTGCAAAACAAGTCTTCCCAAAAGTGGCCATTACGCCGCTTTCGACGATTATTGCTGCCGCAGCGACCCCTGAAGCAAAGTTGGCTGTTTTGACGGCACTCGGGCTCGAGGGCTTGAGCGTTCAAGAGGCGTTGACAATTGATCCTTGGGCCGGGGGCGCAAAGCACGGATACCAGTACTGTCGGTGTTGCCGCCGCCGCGGTCGCCGCTGCGATCCAGCGGGTTAATACGCAGGTAGCAACTATTATCAAGGTCGCCGCGAGTCTCGCGCGGACCAGTGAAAGTGGCACCCAAACGGCGGCTGAGGCCGCTGCGTCGTTGGCTGCCGCGGTACAAGCAGTTGCAAGGGCCATTGTTGTCAAAGCGGTTGCGGCGGTTGCTGAATCCGAAGCGACTGGCGTAAAGGTAACGGTCAACCTAGCAAGCGCATCGGTGATTGCCAGCGTGATTGAAGAAACAATTATCGAAGTTGCCACGGCCGCTGCGATCGCATCAGGTAGCACAGCGGAAGAAGCGGCTGTGATTGCAAACCGCCAAGGTTGCGCAAGTTCAAACAGTTATTACTGCCGTGGCGGCCAAAGTTGAAATCGTAAACACCGCAGCAGCAGACGAAAACGTAAATCCAACCAGCGCCGCGGCGATTGCACTTGCCGTTGCGACAGAATCAACGGTGATAGCGCAGGTTGTCGCGACGGTAGACGCGGGTTAAGGTGGTTATTGATGCCGGCGGCTCCGTTGCTGAAATTGCGGCGGTTGTCGTAACCCAAACAACAGCGATTGACGAAGTTACTGTAGAAGACATTTTAGAAGCTATTGACGAGGCGATTAAAGTCATTGAAGAAGAGACGGGTGTCGTTGTCGTGCTGCCAGATCTAGATGGTGATGGCATTCCCGATATCACCGACCCAGATGATGATGGAGATGGCGTATTGACAGCTGATGAATATGATGTGGACGGAGAAGTTTGGATACCGACAGTGATGGCGTTGGTAATAATACCGACACGGATGATGATGGTGATGGTGTCGAAGATTATCTGGACAACTGCCCTTTAACACACAATATTTAGATTCAGACGGATGCCAAGATACCGGGGAAGATGTCGATGATGACAATGACGGTGTATCCGATCTCGATGAAGCGACCTTAGGCACGGACCCACTCCTAGCTGATACCGATGGTGATGCGGACAATGATGGCGCTGACAATTGCCCGCTTGTGAAGAATGCGGAGCAGGTTGATACCGACGAGGACGGCACCGGCAACGTTTGTGATACAGATGATGATGCCGGACACCGTGCTAGACGGCGTTGATAATTGCCCATTGACTGCGAACACAAACCAACTTGACACCGATGATGATAAGGCCGGCAACGTTTGTGATACAGATGATGATGCCGACACCGTGCTAGACGGCGTTGATAATTGCCCATTGATCGCAAACACAGACCAGGTTGACACCGATGGTGACAAGGCCGGTAACGTTTGTGATACAGATGATGATGGCGACACAATCCTCGACGGCGTTGATAATTGCCCCTTGATCGCAAACACAAACCAGCTTGATACCGATACTGACGGGGTTGGTGATGTTTGTGACACCGATATTGATGGCGATACAGTCTTGAATGATGATGATGTGTTCCCGCTTGATAGTGGCGAAAGCGCTGATACCGATGGTGATAAGATTGGCGGACAATGCCGATAATTGCCCTGCCGTTGCGAATGCGGACCAGGTTAATACCGATGGTTTAGCAGATGGCGGTAACGCTTGTGATACAGACGATGATGAAGACGGCGTGGCAGATACCTCAGACGACCTTCCCTTTGAATGCGAAGCTTTCCTCCTCCTTCCGATTAAACAGCGTAAGGGTTGCTGACTATGTTGATCAGGGACAGAACAATGGCAACCTACGCAACGGCTGCAACGATGGACGGAGGCGACCTGACGTTGGCCTTAGCAGATGGCGTCGTGATCGATCGATCAAACCTGAAGAATTTGGTGGACAAGCACAGCACAACGGGTACCGCGCCCAAACTATTGCTCGCCCTGGACAACGTGCCAGCTGCTGACACAGCCGGTACCGTGACGCTAGAACTGATGTTGATGGAAAATGATGATCTTGATCAAACGTATCAGACTACCGAGCGTAAGCTTACTGCGAATGTTACGGTGAATTGGAAGTCGGATGGGACCAACGTTGAAATGACCGTCCCGGCTGGTGGAACAGGCAGGATCATATTACATAAATGGATTTACAGTAAATGTCAATCAACAAACAATTTTACTTGACAAATATTCAAACACACCAAGTTATAGAGTAGGATTATTAGTTACAGAATCTTTTGTAACTCCTACACAAGAATTTTTCAGACTATTTAGGTTCCTCGTCCTCAGGTAGTTGGTGCGAACAACTACCACATTTCGGTAGGGATCGCCCAAGGAGCGGGACCTTGGCAATTTCTTCTATCAAACCTCAGATGTACTGATCACGAAGATCATGGCGAACCTGAAGCTGGGTGAAGTACCTGGTCGGTTCAACCTTCATCGAGTTGGGTTGTTGGATTATGTCGATGGTATGAGCAACAAGGCCGTGGTTTACGGTCTTTCACCAACGGTGAGCGCGGCTGGTAAGTTGTCGGTTTGCCATGGGCACAGGCAATGTTGTTGACCTTTCTAACTTGAAGAGCTTAGTCGATAGCAACGGTACTACCGGGATGGCGCCGAGATTGCTCTTGGCCATGGACAGTGTACCTGCATCGGGCGAAAGTGGGTCTATGGGGCTGACGATCACTTTACTTGAAGGTGCTGATGCGGATCAGTCGAGTTCAGAACGCATGCTGACCGGTAGCATTACCGCCAATTGGAGTGCTGACGCAAGTGGAGATGTCGCTGTCACGGTGCCTGCTCAGAGTTTGTCTATGACTTACTCCAAAGGTGGTACTATCGCGACAGTCACTCGTGCGAACGGTGCTGCGGACATGATCACTTTGAGCCAGAGTAAGGCGTTTTGAGAACTTTCCAGCGACGCTAGAGGTAAGGATCCTTGGACTGGTTCACAGCGGCCACTAAAACGGGTGCGGAGTTTGCTGGGATTGATCTGGCGGGTTTCTTCGAGGCCGGTGACTACACTGTGATGGTGACGATTGATCAGGGCACTGATGAAGTGCTGTACTACCGTCGGGCAGAGAACGCAGCGTTGCTAACCAGCCTGCAAGCCTCGCTTACGGTCGGTGAAGCGGCTACCACAACGGATAAGTACGACGTTATGGTAGATGATTGGTCAACCATGAGCAGCAGTCCAGTTGAGTTGCATGTGATCTATCCAGCAGGTACCCCAAGGGAAGAAATCCGGCTGCATCCTGCTGTCAATGGCAAGACGATGGGAATTCGACTTTGGTCCAAGCATGACCATTAAGAAGGCGCACATCAACGGGTTGTTGAATGGCACGGCTGATGCTGGGGAGTTGGTTCCGGCGCTGCAGTTTAAGATGGCCAATGTGCCAACGATTTCCGGCGCATTCACGCTCAAAATGACCGTAGGGGGCGGCGGGATTGACGATGACTTCAATGGTCGATGTGAGTTACAACGGCAGTGACTTTACCGTGCCCTCGCAGACACAGGATGTGACCGTAACGGATAGCAGTGTATGTCAGAGCGGTTGTACCTTCACATTGGAATCGACGGCCGAGACCTTGGACATCTCCGCTCCAGGGATCTACCCGCCAACCTTAACGGCGAAGTTGATCAGTTTGTTTGACTTGAACTTGGCCGGCAGAAATAGCGAGGTTACAGTCGAGTTGCAGGCTGGCAACTTTGATCTGGTGATCGAGGTTCTATCTGACGGAACGTCTGCTGCTACAACCGTAGACAATATCCTGACCTACGGTGGCGTGCCCATCAATAAGGTTGAAGGGGTTATTATCATCGAGTAATCGATAATGGTTAAAAAAAAAGAG